>CAJVYZ010000034.1 GCA_913009915.1 uncultured Gemmatimonadota bacterium
GGTGAAATTCCTGCAGGATCGGTAACGACTTCTCCTTACGCAGTTGCAAACGGTCGGCGTACCATTCCTGGCGCAGCGAAGAATCTTTCAACTCTAATTCTGATTTCGTCTTCTTCGCTTCCCGTTCCACTCCATACAGATTCTTGTTCTTCCGAACTCGGCTCTTCTTCAGCCTCCGGTTCATCGAAGAGGGTTGGTCCGTCAAGAAGATGGTGCGGGCGATCATGCTGAGCCGCGCTTACCAGTTGAGCAGCCATGTCGATGAGAACAACATGAAGGTTGATCCCGACAACCGCTTGCTGTGGCGTCAGACGCCGCGGCGGCTCGAAGCCGAAGCGATTCGTGACGCCATTCTGGCGGTCAGCGGGCAACTGGACCCGCAGCGGCCGGAATCGTCGACGGTGACCGGGCTGGGGGACAAGTTGGCTCGCAGTATTCCTCTCGAGAAGATTCAGCCGCCGAGCCGTCATCGCAGTGTCTATCTGCCGATCGTGCGTGACTATGTGCCGGAGTTGTTCGACCTGTTCGACTTCCCGTCGCCGAGTCTTGTCAGCGGGCAGCGATCGGTCACCAACGTGCCGTCGCAGGCGCTGTACTTGCGAAACTCACCATTTGTGGCCGAACAGGCCCGGCATGCGGCCGAGCGACTGCTGGCATCGGAGGAAGCGGTCGACGATCCGCAGCGTGTGGCACTCGCCATGCACTGGGCCTTGGGACGTGCGCCCTCTGAGGCCGAAGCAACCGCAGCGCTGCAGCTGATCGTTGAAGTGAAGCAAGCGGGCGCGAACAAGGAACAGGAACAGGCCGCCAAGGAAGCGGAGGCGTCGAAAGAAGGAGAGGAGCCGAACGCAGCGGAGGAATCGAAGGCGGAGGATACGAAGGCGGAGGATACGAAGACAGATGACGGCAGCAGCGATTCCGGAAGCGTCGACGCCTGGTCGGCGTGGTTCCTCACACTCTTCACCACGGCGGAGTTTCGATATCTGGTGGATGCCGAGACGTAAACGTTCAACGCGGGAGCAGACTTGCCATGATAAACGACCCCTCATCCCCCACCGTTTCGCGGCGTGGATGGCTCAAAGCCGCCTCGTGCGGACTGGGAGCCTTGACGGTGACCGGTTTGGCTCCCGAGGGAGTGTCGGCCGGTTTGCTCTCGCCGCGGGAATCGCATTTCGCCCCCAAGGCCAAGCGTGTGATCTTCCTGTTTATGGCAGGCGGTCCGTCGCAATTTGAATCCTTCGACCACAAGCCGTCGCTCCAGGCGGGCGGCGGCAAGACGGGACTCAAAAAGGGAAAGCTGCTCGCTCCGCTGGCGAAGTTCGCCCAGCATGGCGCGAGCGGGATGTGGGTCTCGGACGCGTTCCCGCATCTGGCCGAACAGGCCGACGAGTTGTGCCTGCTCAATGCCGCCTCGGCACCAAGCCGCGCCCATCCGATCGCCATACCGATGATGCACACCGGCGCGTTTCAGTTCGTGCGCCCGTCGCTCGGGGCATGGGTGGTGTACGGTCTGGGGACGGAGAATCAGGACCTACCCGGCTTTTTCACCATCAAGCCGACGCGGACATTCGGGGGCCCGTCTAACTATGGCAGTGCGTTTCTGCCGAGCACGTATCAGGCGACGCGGCTGGGCTGGGAAGGCAATGACGCGCCCCTCGCCGAGGGCGCCTGGCCGATCATGGCGCCGTCTCCCCTCGCCTATGCGCCGGCCAATCAGGTGCCGCGGGAGATGAGCCGGGCCGACATGGACGCGGTGCGGGACGATTTTGTCCGGGCCGCCTCCCTGGCCGATGCAGCGGGTATGGATTTGCTGGAGGTGCACATGGCGCACGGGTACCTGCTGGCGTCGTTCATCTCACCGCTCACCAACCGGCGCACCGACGAGTACGGCGGATCGCTGGACAACAGGATGCGGTTCCCGCTCGAGGTGTTCGATGCCGTGCGAGCGGCATGGCCCCAGTCCAAGCCGATGTCGGTCAGGATCTCCGCCGTCGACTGGGCCCCGGGCGGTACCACGCCGGAGGACGCGGTCGCCGTGGCCCGGTTGCTCAAGGAGCACGGGTGCGACATCGTTGACGTGTCCGCGGGCCAGACGGTCCCCGACGCTTCACCGGTGTACGGCAGGCAGTTCCAGACGCCGTTCAGCGATCGGATCAGGCTCGAAGTGGATATCCCGACCATGACCGTTGGCAACATCTCCTCGTATGAAGACGCCAACAGCATTCTCGCCGCTGGGCGCGCGGACCTGGTAGTGATGGCCCGGGCCCATCTATGGAACCCTTACTGGACGAGGCACGCTGCCCAGGCCTTGGGGCATGAACTCCCCTGGCCGGAGCCGTACGCGGTGCTGAACCAGTACACACCGAGAGAGCGATGACCCCCCCCTCCACTCCCGACCAGCAGCCGGACACGCCCGCGTCCCTCATGTACGCCCAGTATCTGCAGCTCGATCGGGTGTTGGGTGCGCAGCAGCCGAGATCCGACGGACCCGAACATGACGAACTCCTGTTCATCATCATCCACCAGATCTATGAGCTGTGGTTCAAGGAGGTCCTGCACGAGTTGGATTACCTGCGCCAGCGACTGGGCGACGACGACCTGCCCTCGGCGATGAGTACCCTGAAGCGGATCCTCACCATCCTCAAGGTGCTGGTGTCACAGATCGACGTGCTGGAAACGATAACGCCGATCGACTATTTGACCTTCCGTGATCGACTCGCGTCCGGCAGCGGCTTCCAGTCGTTGCAGTTCCGCGAGTTCGAGTTTGCCCTCGGGGCCAAGCGCCGGAGCGCGGTCGACCATTTTCCGGAGGGCAGCACGGGCCGGGAGACGCTCGAACTCCGCTACCGGGAAGAGACGGTGTGGGACGCATTCCTTCACTATCTGTCCCGCACCGGGCACTCGGTACCGGACGAGCTCCTCACGCGGGACGTGACCCAGCCGGTGGAGCCCTCAGCGGAACTCCAGTCGACGTTGATCGACATCTACCGCAATCACCCGACAACCATGCACCTGTGCGAGCGGCTGGTCGATCTCGATGAAGGCGTCCAGGAGTGGCGCTACCGCCATGTGAAGATGGTCCAACGCACCATCGGCACCAAACGCGGGACCGGCGGATCCAGTGGCGCGGAGTATCTGAAGTCCACCCTGTTCCATGACGCGTTTCCCGATTTGTGGGCCATCCGTACCGAGTTGTAGCTTCGGACATGCAACCACAGTCTCTCTACGACGAACCCAACACCCTGGCGCCGCACTACCACCGGTTCCGTGTCAGCCAACGATGTCTGCTCACGGGGCACTCGCACCAGGCGTGGCCCGATCGGAGCCTCGACGGCCAGCAGCGCGCGTGGCAGGATGCGGCGCACTACGTCGATGACAAATGGGGTCCGGCATTCGAGCAGGCCGAACTGGTCCGCGCGGGATTCCGCCGCCTGCTGGGAGACGACCCCCAGTACGGCGCCATGGCGCTGGGCCAGAACACCCACGAATTGCTGATCCGCTTTCTGTCGGCCTTGCCGCTGCGGCAGCGTCCCCGCGTCGTCACCACCGACGGAGAATTCCATTCGATGCGGCGGCAACTCGACCGGCTGGAAGAAGAGGGACTGGCCGTCACTCGGGTGGCGGCGCTGCCGGCCGTGTCCCTGTCGGAGCGTGTGGCCGAGGCCCTCGATGATGGTACCGGGGCCGTGATGATTTCCGCGGTCCTGTTCGGCAACGGTCACATCGTACCCGGACTCGCCGGCCTCAGTGCCGCCTGCCGGCACCGAGGGATACCGCTGCTGGTCGACGCCTACCACGCGCTGAACGTGGTGCCCTTTTCGATGGTGGAGCACGACCTGCTCGACGCCTACGTGGTCGGCGGCGGGTACAAGTACTGCCAATTGGGGGAAGGCAACTGCTTCCTGCGGTTCCCCAAGGCCAGCGCCCTCCGCCCCGCGGTGACTGGATGGTTCGCCGAGTTCGCCGAACTGACGGCCTCGGAAAGGGACGCGAGAGTGACCTACGCCGAGGGTGACGCCCGATTCGCCGGCGCCACCTACGATCCCACCAGCCACTACCGGGCTGCCGACGTGTTCGCCTTCTTCGAAGAACGGGCACTCAGTCCCGACCTCCTCCGGGAAGTCAGCCAGCACCAGGTCGGGCTACTGGCCGAGTCGTTCGCTGCGATCGAGGCAGACCCCAGCGTGATCACCCGCGATCGGTCCGTGCCGATCACGGCGATTGGCGGCTTTCTGGCCCTCGAGACGCCCCACGCCGGAAAATTCCACGAGCTCCTGCGGCAACGCGACGTGTGGACCGACCACCGGGCCGGGGTCCTCCGCTTGGGCCCGGCGCCGTACCTGTCGGACCGGCAGTTGATCGACGCCATGGACGCGTTGGCGGAGACGATCGAGGTCGTCCGCTCCATAGTATGACCGACCTGGCTGCAGCTTCCGTCGTCGATTCGGTGTCGCTGTCTCACGGATTCTTGCTGCTGGGCGCGGCGGCACTGCTGCTGCCGCGTGGCAAGCCGGCCACCTTCGCCCTGGAAGGGCTGCTGGCCTACGCCCTCGGCGCAGCCAGCCTGCAGGTCGGCGCCCGCGCCATGGATAGCCTGACTTTCGCCGCCGCTGCCGGGCTCGACGCCCCCAGGTCGTTTCTGGCGGTCTCCCTGGGCCTTCTCCTCCTCGGTCCGCTTCTCGGAGTCGTTGGCGGCGGGCTCGCCTGGCGGGGCGGAGGGACCGGCCGCTTTGGGCGCTTGCCTTGCGCAATAGCTCTGGGCGTATCGACCGCTGTGCTTGGCGCGCTCCTGGTCGTCGTGTTCGCCAGCGGGACCCCGGAGGCGGTGGCGGCTGCGGTACTTCTGGCAGTCGGAGCCTACGCCGGGTACCGGATGGGGCGTGCTTCGGGGGTGGGGATACTTGTCCGCTACGTCGATCTCCACCTGCTTGCCCGGTGGCGCTGGCGGGATGGTTTGCGGGCACCAGGCAGGTCCGATGCCGTGTGGCTGGTGATCCTGGGTGTTGCGATCGTGGCCATGGTTGTCACCGAGCACGTCGGACTGATCATCATCGGCGCCCTCGCCGCCGCTGGGGCTGCCCATGCCCTGGCAGTGAGACTGTGGGACGGACCTCGGTTTCCCGTTCTCCCGCTGCTCGTGGCCGGCCTGATTCCCTTCGGCATCGAGCTGTACCAGTTGGCTGCCGCTGGGGAGTGGTCCATGGCCTACCCGGCGTTGGCTCCGCTCACCGCCCAAATCGAAATCCGCTTGCTGCTCCTCGTGGCCTTGGCGGCGTGGGGCTTGGCGGCGTTGTGGCCGTTCCACGGGTTGGTCCCCAATGGAGTGCTGGCCCCCATAGGTGGCTTGGTGCTGTTCCTCCTCGGGGCCGGATTCCTTCCGGCAGGTCTGTTCTACTGGCAACCGCTACTGAGCCCGCTGGCCTTGGTGAGCGTTTGGTGGGGAGCGCTTACGGGCCGGCGAACCCTGGTGCTGTCGGGTTGGGCGTTTCAGGCCTTGGTGAGCGATTTTCCGATGGCCAGCGAGGCGGCGTTCGGATTGCTGGGCGTCTCGGCCGCCCTGGTGCTCTTGCCGGCGGTCCCCGAGCGGTGGACAGCCGGTGTGGTTCGGATGCTGGTCGGGTTGAGCGCCGTGGGAATTGCGTGGAGCCTCCCGGGCATGCTGCAGACCCAGTTGGTGTACTCGGTCATCGCCGTTGCGGCGGTGGCCGTGGCCATCTGGCGCAAGCGGGATTCGTAGACCGGGCTCTGCTGGGTGGGTCGCATTGGTTACGGCGCCCTCCGGATCTACTTTCCTTCCTTAGGCCGATACCGACTGGAGTCGTAGGATGCTCAACCTGAAGACCGACGATGAGTGGGAACGCATATTGGGCGAAGACCGCGTGGTGATCTACAAGCACAGCCCCATCTGTGCTCTGAGCGCCCGGGCCTTCCCCCAGGTCCGGCGCTTCGAGAAGCAGTGGCCCGACGTCCCGGTGTACAAGGTCAACGTCATCCTTCGACGAAAACTGGCCGCGCGCATCGCCGAGGATCTCGGCGTGAGGCACGAATCGCCTCAGGTCATCGTGCTGACCGGCGGGGAAACCAGCTGGCATGCATCACATTTTGACGTGACCACCGAGGGCTTGGCCGCCGCCGTTACCTCTTGAGAAACCGGGTGGCCTCGCCGTTGCTCTCCCGGCGCGGGTACCGGGCAGCGGTCGAGGCGCTGGCGGCCCGGTCCGTCATCGTTGATACGTCCCCATCAATTCAGTGGCCTCGATGACGTGGCCCTCCATGGCCTCCTGGAGCGCGGCGCTGGTCGGCTCCTGCAAGTCCGGCAGCACACAGTCCAGGGCAAACAATTTGAAGAAGTAGCGGTGGCGGCCGATGGGAGGGCAGGGGCCGCCCCACCCGGTTCCTCCAAAATCCGTCACGCCTTCCCTCGTCCCCGGTGGCAGGGCACTCGGCGAGACAGCTTCATCCAGCCCGAGGGAGTCCGGCGGCAGATTGTACAGTAGCCAATGGACCCACGTCATCTTGGGGGCGTCGGGGTCGGGGGCGTCGGGATCGTCCACGATCAGTGCGAGGCTCGTGGTTCCCTCCGGCAGATCGGTCCAGCGCAACGCCGGAGAGATGTCTTCCGCGTCGCAGGTGTAGAGCGGTGGGATGGGGCCTTCATGAATGAAGGCCGTCGATGTCAAACTGAGCGACATTGGTCCTCCTTGGACATGGCTGTGGTGGCGTTGGCCGGTACGGCATTCCGTGGCAGGTGTTCCTGCCACCAGTCCCGGGCCATGGCGTCGGTCCACTGCTGGGACCATTCAATCTCCCGGAGCCGGTTCGCCAGGACATCCGCCGAGGGGACGCGGTCGGCGGCATCTTTGGAAAGGCAGTCGAGGACAATGCGGTCGAGTTTCTCGGGCAGCGGTGCCATGGTGTACTCCGACGGGGGCCTGGGTGTCTCGTTGATGTGCTTCAGCAGCATTTGCATGGTGTTGTCGGCGGAGAATACCGTCCGTCCCGTCAGCAGCCAGTAGGCCACGCACCCGAGCGAATAGATGTCGGCCCTGCCGTCCACCTCGTCCACGCCCACGTTGGCCATTTCCGGTGGAGCATAGGCGGGCGTGCCGGCAAAGGTGCCCACTTGAGTGAGATGGGCATCCCCGCTCGCGTGGGTCCGCTTCACCAGTCCGAAGTCCAGCACTTTCACGAAGTCGACGTCGCGGCCTAGGCGGCACAGGAAGATGTTGGCCGGCTTGATGTCCCGGTGCACCAAGCCACGTCCATGCGCCTCAGCCAGGGAGTGGCAGGCCTGTAGCACAATGCTCGTCACTCGTTCCGGCGGCATGGGTCCGAACCGGATGACGACCTCCTGGAGGTCGAGCCCGTCCAGCAGTTCCATCACGTAGTAGAACGTTCCGGAGCCGGTCAGGCCGTAGTCGTAGACCTCTATGGTGTGGGGGCTTCTGAGCTGTGCCGTGGCCTGCACTTCACGCTCGAAGCGCGCCAAATGGCGTCCCGGTGTCGTCCCCGAAGCGGCTTCCTCTTTTACCGCGTCGGGGTGGATCAGTTTGATGGCCGCCGGTCGGGCCAGCAATCGGTGTTCGGCTTGCCAGACCTCGCCCATGCCGCCTTCGCCGAGCTTCTCCACCAAGTGGTAGCTGCCCAGTTCCCGGGCCTTGGAGAGATCGCTGCGGAGCCCGTAGATCCGTCTGGCGGCGTACCAGGCCATGGCCACGCTGATCAGGGTGGGCAGCAACAGAAAAGCCATCACCCGGAGCAGGACCTCGTCGAAGCGGGGCGCCAGCACGTCCGGTATTCCGTACAGTGCCACCGAGATCAGGGGGAAGATCACCACCGTGAAGGCGGCGCCGATGGCGCCCCACAGATGTTGCCGGGGAGTCAGCGGGACCAGCGTGGCGAACAACACCATCCACACCGCGACCCAGGGAACCTCACCCGCGCCCAGGAACCACGGCGGCCGGTGCGATGTCTCCATCCAGGCCAGGCCGGCCGTGGCAACGCGATCCTGCCACCCCAGGAGGCCGGAACTCAGCTCGATGGCCAGGAACCACTCGAACATCAGCGCGATGCGGGCGAACCAGCGGCGCGGCAGTCGCGCCCGGTAACACAGGGCGAGGACGACCGCGGCGCCCAGCAGAGCCACGGCCGTCCAGATCAGGTCGGCCCGCGTTATCGCAATGCGGCCTCGCGCCAGAAAATGGATGGCGACCAGCACCGCCAAGGTGAACACCGATACCCCGACGCCGAGGGCGGCGATCCACCCTAATCTGCGGTAGGCGTCGTCCACACCTCCACGCCCGCCGTCCGAGGCGCCGAACAGGATGTCGTCGGCGCCGGCATCCATCGACTGGTCCGGTACCACGGTGGGGTCGGTCACGATGAGTTCGGTGGTGTCAGTCGGCTGCGTCATCTTGGCTCACGGAAAGCTGTTGCTGCGTCCGTCAGACGGGCGTCGGCGTTGCGCCGCGCGCTACCGCCTTGCCCACTACCAATCCGAGGACGAACGGCGCCACCAGGACGACGATGCCGAGGACGATGGCGATCCACAATAGTCCTCGCGCCGCGCTCACCGATTGATCGATCCGTGCCCGGGTCAGGGTATCGAGCGTGGCAAGCACGGCCACTCGTTCGCGCTGTACCGCCGCGAGGACCACGGCGATCTCCCGGTCGACGTCGCTCATCGCGGCCAGGCGGATCACGTCCACCGAGTCCAGGGCTTCGGCGATGAGCAGGCGTGCGTCCATCCTGACGGTCGCCAGCAGCGAGTCGATCAGGGGGGAGCCCGTCTCGGCGATGTCGGCGATGCGTCCCACCGACGCCGAAATCGAACTGACGGAATCGATGGTCGCGCGAAGATCCTGGTTTCGTTGCATGAGGTCTTCCAGAAACACTTCCCCTTCCCAGCGCAACTGATTGAGGAGGCTGGCGTAATAGATGGCTATGCGATCCGACAGATTGGTCAGCCGCTCAGCCATGACTCCCATGGCCCCGGCCGCTCCCATGCCGGATGATTCCATGAACGTCATCAGCGTGTCGGTCATCCACGGCCGCAGGCGGATGCTCCCGGTGATGGGATGGTCCGCAACCCAGGTAGCGACCAACTCGGAGCCGTCTCCTACCTCCGGATCCTTGATCAGGCGACGGGTGCGTTCCTGCAGCTTCGCGGGGAACTGTTCCAGCGTTGCCAGCAGCGTGTCCTGATATGTGCCGAAAGCGTCCCGGCCCGGGCCGTCGCGGTAGTAGTCTACCAGTTGCATGGTGAAGGCCCACAGGTCGAGGATACTCACCAACGGGTCGTGGTAGGCGATGATGATCTGACTGGCGGCCGTGGCGTCGATCTTGAGTCGGAGGGCCCGTCGCCGCACCTCGGGGTCGTCTGTACCCTCGATGATCTGGTTGGCCACGACGCGGAGGGCGCTGTTGAATCCCAGGGCGTTGCCGATCACTTGGGCGCGGATTTGGTCGTTCGATGCGGCGACGTTATCGGCGGTGGAAGCGAGTCCGGACTGGCGGGGGATCACGGTGCAGCCGGTCAACTCCAGGAGGACGATCCCCATGAGGGCGAGCGTGACCGCTCGACGGTACTGCGCTGCGATGGTTGGCATGATCGATAGCGGGTTGGGGGCAGAAGGCGGCTGCATGTTATGACCCTGACAGGTTGGCGTGGTGGACGGCTTGCTCATGGTCTGACTACCTTGCACCACAGGACCACGAGCCCGTACTTCCCCAACTCTGTCCTCATTTGGTGAACCTGGCAATGGCTGAAATGACGTGGCGAGAGCGGGCTTTTCGGATCTTGGTGGGCGCCGCCGCGCTCACAGTGCTCATCGCCGGCATGCGGACGGCCGCTTCGCTTCTGGTGCAGATTCTCCTGGCCACGCTGCTGGCCATTATTGGCGCGGGACCGACGGCGGTGCTCAAACGGCGCGGGGTGCCCACCGGGGTCGCCGTCATGCTGGTCATCACCGGCTTCGTGGCCGTCGGTGCGGTCGTCGGCAGCCTCATCGGTACCTCGCTGGCGGATTTTACTCGGGCTATTCCGGCCTATGAATCGCGCCTCAACGCTCAATTGACGACGGTCCTCGTCTGGCTGGGCGAGCGGGGGATGGACGTGCCCGGGGGCGGGATCAGAGACCTGTTCGACGCCAGCGCCATGCTTTCGGCGATCGGGCAGATCATGATCGGTCTACGTGGCTTGGTGACCAACGGAGCCGTGATTCTCCTCATCGTCGTGTTCATGCTGTTGGAAGCGTCCACCTTTCCCGACAAGTTGCGCGCCGCCTGGGGAGAAGATTCGCGGGCCCTAGTCGGCTTCGAGCGGTTCAGCGATTCCGTCAAGCGCTACCTGATGATCAAAACGATCATGAGCACGGCCACGGGGATCAGTGTCATGCTACTGTTGCTGGTAATGGGGGTGGATTTCCCCGTTCTGTGGGGCTTCTTGGCGTTCTTTCTGAATTTCATTCCCAACATCGGTTCGGTCATTGCCGCTATCCCGCCCGTCTTTCTGGCGCTGGTCCAGTTTGGCTTCGGCCGGGCGCTGGTGGTGGGCGCTGGATTTCTGGTCGTCAACGTTTTTTGGAGCAATCTGGTCGAGCCCCGGGTGATGGGCCGGGGTGTGGGGTTGTCGCCGCTGGTCATCTTCCTCTCTCTGATTTTTTGGGCCTGGGTGCTGGGGCCGGTCGGCATGGTGCTGTCGGTGCCGCTGACGATGATTCTCAAGATCGCCTTCGAAAGCAGCCCCCATACCAGGCGGCTGGCCATTCTGTTGGGACCGCGTGTCCCCACTGACACGACCGACCTCCCCGGGGCTGAACCAGTGGCCTCCTAGGGGTCCCGTCATGTTGACCGTTCATGGCGATCCCGTCATATTGACCGCTCTCGTCGGCACCGGCCGACTGTCCAGCCAAGGAGTTCACGATGTCGTTCACGCTGCCCGATCTCCCGTACGCCTACAACGCTCTCGAGCCGCACATCGACACGCGTACGATGGAGATTCATCACGGCAAACACCACAACGCCTATGTCAGCAAACTGAATGCAGCCCTCGAAGGTCAGGCCGACCTGGCCGGCAAATCGATCGAGCAGCTCCTGCGCGAGATCACCAGCGTGCCCGACAACATCCGCCAGGCCGTCATCAACAACGGCGGCGGGCACGCCAACCACTCGCTCTTCTGGCAGATCATGGCCCCCGGCAAAGGCGGCAGCCCCAGCGGCGGGCTGGCCGACGCGATCGCCGGCGCGTTTGAAAGCGTCGATTCGTTCAAGACCACCTTCGCCAAAAACGGCGCCACGCGCTTCGGCAGCGGATGGTCGTGGCTGGTGGTCGACGACGGCGGCAAGCTGCAGGCTTACTCCACCGCCAATCAGGACTCGCCCTATATGAACGGCCACACGCCCATCCTCGGCCTGGACGTGTGGGAACATGCTTACTACTTGAATTATCAGAATCGCCGGCCGGATTACATCGCGGCCTGGTGGAACGTCGTCAATTGGGAGATCGGAAGAGCGTCGTGGAGGGAAAGAGTGTAGATCTCGGTGGTCGCCGTATCATTAAAAAAAAAAAACAAAAGAATAGTTCAGACAATATCAATGTGCAGAGTCATATATGCGTCGTACCATGAATA
>CAJVYZ010000035.1 GCA_913009915.1 uncultured Gemmatimonadota bacterium
ATGGAGGTGCGCTTCGTCGATGGCAATCGCGTGCACGACGCCGTGGTTAACGCCCTGCGTGCCGCGCTCTCTCTTGTAGATGCGAAAAGCAGTGCGCTCGATTCCTACACAAGTCCCAGCCGACCGCTGAATTCGCCCCAACTGGTCACGGAAGGTCCGGGTTTCTCTTTCGAAGGAACTACCCAAGGAGCGCCGCCTCAATCGAACGCTGGAAGCGTCGCCTTGGAAAAGAGCGCTGAAGCGCCTGAAGACTCCGCGTCCCCCTTCAGGGTCCTCGCGCAGTGGCGCTCGTCATTCATCATCTGCGATTGCCCGCATGGGCTCGCGATCGTGGATCAGCACGTCGCCCACGAACGTCTTCGTTTCGAGCAGTTCCGCCGCTTCATAGCGAAGCCGCAGGGACGCCAACCCTTTTTGATCCCTCCGCTCTACGAACTTCCACGCGCCTACACACACAGGGCCGAAGAGATGGCCTCCCTTCTCGAATCGCAAGGCTTCATTGCGGAGGCGATGGACGGAGTGGGCGGCCGGCTGAATGCGTTCGAACACATGAAGGCCATGATCGAGGCCGGGGCAGCCGGCGTCCACTTCGAAGACCAACTGTCCTCGGAGAAGAAGTGCGGTCATCTGGGCGGTAAGGTGCTGATTCCAACCGCGCACTTCATCAGGACACTGGTGTCGGCCAGGTTGGCTGCCGATGTCCTCAACGTGCCAACCGTGCTCATCGCCCGGACCGACGCCAATAGCGCCAAACTGCTCACCAGTGACGTCGACCCGTACGACCACGCGTTCATGACCGGAGAACGCACTCCTGAGGGCTACTTCAGGATCAGCGACGGTCTCGAATGCGCCATTGCGCGAGGTCGGGCCTACGCTCCCTACGCCGATCTGCTGTGGTGTGAGACCGCTAAGCCGGATCTGGACGAGGCCCGCCGGTTTGCCGAGGCGATCCGGGAGGAGTACCCCGACAAGCTCCTCGCCTACAACTGCTCACCCTCGTTCAACTGGCGGCGCAATCTCGACGCGTCCACCATCGAGAGGTTCCAAAGAGAACTCGGTGCCATGGGGTACAAGTTCCAGTTCGTGACCCTTGCCGGGTTCCACCAGCTAAACCACGGGATGTTCGAACTGGCCCGGAGCTATCGCGATCGGGGAATGGCCGCCTACGCCGAGTTGCAGGACGCCGAGCTTGCGTCGGAGGCCCACGGGTACAGCGCCACCCGCCATCAACGCGAGGTCGGGACCGGCTACTTCGATCTGGTGAGCCAGGTGATCTCCGGGGGGACCAGTTCGACCACGGCTCTGGCGGATTCCACGGAAGCCGCCCAGTTCTGAGTGGCCGAAGAGAAAAGCGAATGCCAGGAATATCGAATATCGAATGCCAGGAATATCGAAATTTCGGCTGATCGAGTTCACTTCGTTATTCGATATTCGATATTCCCTAGGCGCGGTCTTGCCTCCCTGTCGCCGCCACATGACGGACGTTCCCTACGGGCCGTCCTGCAAATTCTGCGATCAGTTCATCCTACCATCAGCCTGATTTCTCACGCGGGCCAAACAACGCCCAGGCGAACCATACCAGCGAGATCACCCACGCGCCGTAGAACACCACTCGGACCGGGTGGATGGTGATGCTTTCGATTGTTCCCGGCGGGACTCCCCACTGACCGAGAACCACCCGGCTCACCTGTTCCACCGAAAACCAGCCCCACAGGATCGCCGCCCACAAGAGACCCAGCCGGTTCCACAGGCCAGGTCCCATGACCCGTGGGAGCCGGCGGGCGCTCATCACGCCCACGACGATCGCGAAGCAGTACATGCTGCCGATGGTGAACGGCCCGGCGATGAGCACCAGGAAGTCCGGTTGCAGCGCTCTCAGTCCCTCACCGCCGACCCAGGAGGCCACGATGATCGCCATCGAGGCCAACACGAACGCGGTCAGGAAGAACAAGAACGATCGCTTCAACGACCAGAACCTGGTTCGCCGGCCGTACCCTTCGTAGAAGATTGTTCCGGCGATGCGCGTGACGGTGTCCACGATGCCCAGTTGGGTCGAGAACAGCACGAAGGCGCCTCCGAGGAGAAATACTACCTGCAACCAGGTACCACCTCGTGCGGCAAGCACGGTGCCCTGACGCGCGACGGTCTGGGACAGGTTGCCGGCCAACTCGGGGTTGTCGGTGCCGATGGTCGCCGCCACGATCAGGGTGGTGATGACGACGGAGACGATGATCAACAGCACGAACGTTACCAGGAGTTCGGTCCTGGCAACCCTGATCCACTCCAGGTACCGTCGAATACCACGCGGTTCCGCGCCGGGGTCGAATACATAGCCCGTGGCGCTGACGTCTTCGTTGGTGCCCCTAATACCGGCGATGCGCCCCTGGTAGGTGGCCATGCCGAACCCCTTGTCCCGCAACCAAAGCGACTGGGCCAATAGCAGAGTTCCGCCGGACCCGGCGTATGCCACGGCAAGGAGAAGGGTGGGGAACTGGGAGCCGGTGAGCAGCTCCTTGGGTGCCACGCCGAGTGAAACCGCCCCGCGGCCCAGGGCCCAGATGTGCTCCGGTACGACGCCCACCACCAGGAGCGCCACGGCAAGCATGGGGAAGAATCCGAGTACCAAGCCGATCTCGAATCGCTCTAGAGAGTTGTAGACGATCTTGGACGCTGCCAGACCGGTCCAGATGAAGGCCAGCATGGCCAGGGCGATGGGTTGCCACGGAAGCACCCGCCCGGTAGCGGCGGTGACGATGTCACTGGTGAACTCGGCCGACTGCGACGCCCAGCCGGGCCAGAAGAAGCTGATGAGCGTCGCCCCCAGGAAGAACCAGGGCCATATCCGCCAGCGGGTGAGTCGGGCCATGCCGCCGAACACCGATTCGCCCGTGGCGATGGTCCACCGCTCGATCTCCTGCAACACCACGAATTGCGTCAGGACCCCGATCCAAAACAGCCACCAGATCGAGAATCCGTTGACGGCTACCAGATTGGGCCACAACAGAAACTCCCCGGCGCCCAATCCCATTCCGAGTGCGATAATGGATGGGCCGATCAGATGCCGTAGTCGCGGAACGCAGGGGATTTCTTGGTAGAGCTTGAACGGTGGGCCGCAGCCTCGCCGGGGGAACTCCTCCCCCTCGGGCGCGTCTGGCAGCGAGGCGTCGTCGAGTGGATGAAACACGCCCGCCCGATATTTCCGTCCAGCGGTATCGGAACAGCGGACCTGGTGATCCGTCTGTGGCTGGGTCATCTGGGTTCCCAGGGGGAGGATGGTTCTGCTAATTTTCCAGAAGATAGGTGTCGTTGGTGCCCGCAGCCAACTGGCCGCCGCCTGCACCGGAGTGTGGCCCGTGTCGCTGATTCCGATCGTACCTCATCACCAACCTGCCGTGAGCAGCGGCCGGCTTGGGTGGGCGGAGAAGGTGGCGACCCGCCTGGGGGAGGAACACCCCGAGTTCAGGGTGAAGGAATTGTTCCAACCGCTGGTGGCGGACCGTCTATCGGACGCGGGGACGGTGCACCTCGATGACCTGAGTACCATCCCCGGGGCGGGGATGGTAGGTCCATCTGCAAGCTAGGTCCGAACCTCTGAAACGTGTATGAAGGAGGCGTTAAGAATTGATGAATCAGTCAGCGGCTTCTTCGCACCCTTCCCGGCGGCGCGTATCCGTGATGCGGACGATGCTCCAGCCTTCCTTGCCGTTGAACAGTTGGAACGCGTTGACGCCGCAATGGCTCAGGTCACCCCCGAGGTAGAAAGCATAGGGCGTCCAGGCGGTAGCCATGCGTCCATCGATGTGCACCACTGGCTCCCATATGCGCTCGTCCCACTCCTTGTCGTGCGGGGTACCGACGGCCTTGACGAACTCGTCTGGCATGCCCGTGCGGATGACGGGATCGCCTTGACGATTGACGAAGATCGAGGCTGTGGTCATCGTTGGATGGAATGTCGACCGGACCATGGCGCTGTCGCCGGCCCGCATGCCGTCGAACAGCCGGTTGACTACCGCCATGACCTCGGCTTCCTCGGACTGGCCGGCCAGTGGACTGGCGCCGGCCGCCAGCAGGGCAACGAGCAAGAGTCGTTTCATGCGTGTATTCTCTCCTCACCAACACTTGAGTATACAGTTGATCGGTATCGTCCTCATACGACGAATGACCGATGGGAGTTTCCGCCGTGGCACTGCACCAACGTCTGACCATCAAGGTTCCTCGTACTGCCACCTATTCCCTTCTGGGAGATCCCGGGAAGGTACCTACCGAATGCTGGTTCGTATACCATGGGTATGCCCAGCTGGCCCACCGGTTCCTGCGGCGCTTCGAAGGGCTCGAGGAGCGAGGCCGGTGGATCGTGGCCCCCGAGGGCTTGAGTCGTTTCTACGTGCATGGGAGTCATGGGTTGGTCGGCGCCAGTTGGATGACCCGGGAAGACCGCGAGGCCGAGATAGAGGACTACGTCGGCTATCTCGACGCGCTCTACGCCAGCTTGCTCTCCAATGCGGCCGCCGCTCCAAGGATCGTCCTGCTCGGCTTTTCGCAGGGGTGCGCCACGGCGTCGCGCTGGGCGGCGCGGGGGACGGCACGCCCTGCCCGGGTCGTCTTGTGGGGCGAACTTCAGGCCCACGACCTGACCGACGAGGATTACCGTCGGCTGCGGGAACAAGGGACCGAGGTACTCTTCGTCGTGGGCAGGGAGGACCCCTACATTTCGCTTACCGCGGTGGAGCGTGCGGCGAAGGAACTCGAGGACCGGGGCTTGACGGTCGAAACCGTCTCGTTCGATGGTGGGCATGACATCGACGGTCCGACCCTCATGCGGGTTGCCCAGGCCGACGAGGAAGACTGATAGACCGTCGGGCCAGGTTGCCCCGCGGTGCGCCAACCTCCTATTTTGCCAAGCGGTAGCACCCACCACTCCTCGTTACTACACCATGACTTATCTGCCTGTCTCGAGGCTGCATGAACGCTGAGGACGCCGTCAACACGGAGTCTCGCACGCTCGCCAACCGGGCCCTGGTCCGGCGGACTCTGCCTAGTCAGCGGACCATGATCTCGTGGCTGTTTGCCGCGCGCACGCTCCTGGCGGTGGTCACCTTGTTCGGCGCCGCCTTGTTCTGGACCGACGCGCCTGACATATCGTTCATCGTGAGTGTGGCGGTGTTGATCGCCTTCACCATCACGGTCTATGGCTGGTGGTCGGTCTGGGTACGGGAGACCGAGCCGGGCCTGTGGTTCCTGTACGCACAGGCGGTGGTAGACCTGGGGCTCACCGCCACCCTGGTGCACTTCTCCGGCGGCGTTACCAGCCCGTTTACCTCGCTCTACATCGTGTTCATCTCGGCCTACGCCATCCTCATGCCGCCGTGGTCAGGAGCGATGGTGACGGTCGTTGCTGGCGGCGCCTATGCCGCTGAAGCCGTGTGGTTCCACTCGGGCGGGGTCGACGTCAGCGTATGGGGCAGCCAGGCCGTTGTCTTTACCGCGATATTCGTCATCGTTGCCACTCTGGGGCACCGGCTGCGTCAGGCGTCGATGGAGCAGCACACGCTCCGTAGCGAACTGGTGCGGATTAGGCTCGAGGCCGACGACATCTTGCGCAATATCCGCTCGGGGGTGCTCACCATCGACAGCCTCGGCCGGTTGGCGTTCATCAATCCGACCGCCGAGCGGCTATTGCTGATCGATGGAGCAGCGGTGATGGGCCTCCCGGTGCTCGACCAACTCAAGGGCCGCTCGTCGGAGCTGTGGGCCGCCATCGTTGCCGGCATCCGCCACGGGCGGAAAGTCAATCGGGGTGAGGGCTTCATCCTCCGGGAAGACGGCTCGATGTTCCCCATCGGACTCACGACCACTACGTTCGAACACGGTTCCGCCAAGACTCCTTCGGTGACGGCCCTGTTCACCGACATATCGGACTCGAAGCAACTGCAGGAACTGCATTTGAGGGCGGAACGCCTCGAAGCGGTCGCGGCGCTCAGCGCGTCACTGGCGCACGAGATCCGCAATCCGCTTGCCTCGATCCGGAGTTCCGTAGAGCAATTGGCCAAGTCCGTGCAGGCCGGCGATGACGAGCGGGTCTTGGCTAACCTGATCATGCAGGAAACTGATCGGCTCAACCGGCTACTCAGTGAGTTTCTCGATTTTTCGCGGGTCCGGGTCACTAAGTTCGTCCAAGTTGACCTCCTCGCCGTCGTGCGGGCGGCTGCCCGTCTGGTGCATGAGCACCCCGATTGTTGTGACAATGTGACCATCAACATCGAAGGATTCGCCACCATGATCGACGGAGACGAGGACCTCCTCCATCGGGTGGCCGCCAACCTCCTCCTCAATGCCGCTCAGGCCGCGCAGGGCCCGGTCACGGTGTCGGTGAGGGTCAGCAAGGCGGACTCGTCGGACCTGCCGCACGGCAGTGGGGTGGAGGATCCCGTGCGATTGCAGATTAGTGACGACGGTCCCGGCATTCCTCCCGAGATCGCCGACGACCTGTTCCAGCCGTTCGTGACCGGCCGGCCCGGGGGCACGGGATTGGGGCTGGCTATCGTTCAGCGGGCGGTCGACGCGCACCGCGGGCTCGTCATGGTAGATTCGAGTACCGAGGGCACGACTTTCACCATCTTTTTGCCATCGAAGTGGCAGGCGGAGGAGGCGGTATGAGTGCCAAGCCATCCATCCTGGTGATAGACGACGAGTCGGCCATTCTCGACACCCTTCGGATCTTGCTGAAGAACGAAGGCTTCGACGTCACCACCGCCCAGGGCGGCAAGGCGGGCCTGGGCGAGATCTCGGCCGGAACCCACGACCTCATCCTCTCGGATGTCCGCATGCCGCAGGTCACGGGTCTCGACATCGTCGAGGCGGCCCACGAACAGGATCCGATGACTCCGGTGGTGCTGATGACGGCCCAGGCCTCGCTGCAATCGGCCATCGGCGCCGTGAACGCCGGTGCCTATTACTATCTCCAGAAGCCCTTCGCCAACGACGAATTGCTGGCGATTCTCCGGCGCGCGTGCGAGTACCGCGCGGTTCGGGTGGAAAACAAACAGCTCAAGCAGGAAATCCGCCGGCGGGACAAGGACACGATCGTCAAGCCCATCGGCAAGTCCAAGAAATTCCTGGAACTGGTGAGGCTGACCGAGCAGGTCTCGCCCACAGACTCTACCGTATTGATCCAGGGCGAGAGCGGCACGGGCAAGGAAGTCATTGCCCGCTACATTCACACCCTGTCGGACCGGGCGGAGGGGCCGTTCCTGTCGATCAACTGCGGAGCGTTACCCGAGACCCTGCTGGAGAGCGAGCTGTTCGGCCACACCAAGGGCTCGTTTACCGGAGCGGTGCGCGACAAGCAAGGGCTGTTCACCGCCGCTCGGGGCGGAACCTTCTTCCTCGACGAGGTCGGCGAGATGCCTGCCTCGCTCCAGGTCAAACTCCTCCGGGTGCTGCAGGAGCGTGAGGTCATCCCCGTCGGCGCCACCGAAGCGATCCCGGTGGACGTCCGGATCGTGGCGGCTACCAACCGCAACCTGGAAGAGGAAGTCCGCCGGGGGAGCTTCCGGGCGGATCTGTTCTATCGGCTCAACGTCATTGCATTGGAGTTGCCGCCGCTGCGGGAGCGGCGGGACGACATTCTGATGTTCATTGAGCATTTCCTGCAGCAGTTGGCCGTCGGACACGGCGGAGAGCCGAAAGCCCTCGCTGCGGAGGCTCTAGACGCGGTCATGGTGTACGACTGGCCCGGCAACGTCCGCGAGTTGGAGAACGCCCTCGAGCACGCCGTGGTGCTGTCGCGCTCCAACGTCATAGACATCGGCGCCCTCCCCGAGCGGATCACCCGCCGCCGCAAGGATCCACTGGTGGCGGAGCAGTCCTATCGCAATCCGACGCTCGAGGTCATCGAGCGGGCGTACATCATGTACGTGTTGCAGGCGGAGGGCGGCAACAAGACCCGCGCCGCCGAGGCACTGGGGATCGACCCCTCGACGTTGTACCGCAAGCTGAGCCGGTACGACGAGCAGCAACTCGAGCAAGAGAAGGGGAGTGCGTGACGGGGTACGATCTTCGGGCGGGGGACATTGTCGGTGCCGAGACCCTCGAGATCATGTCCGCCGCGCCGCGCTACAACCGTTGGCAGTACGATGTGATCGCACCGTGGCTGGGGAAGCGCGTCTTGGAGGTCGGGTCGGGTGTCGGCAACATGTCGGAGCACATCGTCGCGCCGAATCGGGAACTCGTTGTCCTCACGGACATTGACGAGTGGTATCGCCAACGGCTTCGGGAACGATTCGCCGAGTATCCCGAGGTAGTTGTGGATTCATTGACACTGCCTGATGACAAGGCGCCGGCTCGATTCAGAGACCGCCAACTCGACACCGTCGTCGCGTTGAATGTCGTCGAGCATATCGAGGACGATGTAGGCACGCTGTGTACCATGGCCGGGCTGCTAACTCCCGGAGGGCGAGCCGTCGTTCTGGTCCCCGCCCTGCAGGCGCTTTTCGGCAGCCTCGATGAAGAGTTGGGACATTTTCGGCGCTATTCGCGAGCCTCGCTCGCCGCTGCGTTTGAGGCGGCGGGGCTCCGATTGCAACGCATGTTCTGGTACAACCGGGTCGGTGTGTTCGGTTGGTGGCTGAACGCACGAGTCAGACGTGTCAAGAGGATTCCCCTCGACCAACTTCGAGCGTTCGACCGTCTGGTTCCCACCCTGCGCTACGAACGTTTTTTGCCGTTGCCCTTCGGACAGTCCCTGGTAGCCGTAGGAACACCGAATGCCAGTTGAACTTCCCCGACTCTCGGTCATCATCCCGGTCTACAATGAGGTCAGTACGCTCGAGCGTGTCGTGAAGATCCTGCACGACGTGCCTATCCCGATGGAAATCATCGCCGTCAACGATTGCTCGTCAGACGGGAGCGCGGACCTTCTCGATCGGCTCGAGGCCGATGGTCTGATCGATGTTGCCCTCCACCATTCCGTCAATCGGGGGAAGGGCGCCGCACTTCGAACCGGCATCGAAATGGCGACCGGTGATGTCATCGTCGTGCAGGATGCCGACCTCGAATACGATCCGCATGATTTCGGCCGGCTGCTCAGCCCCATCATCGAGGACAGGGCCGACGCGGTGTTCGGGTCACGTTTTCTCGGCGGTGGGGGCCGGGTACTCTACTACTGGCACTCTGTGGGCAACAAGTTGCTGACGACGTTGTCGAACATGCTGACGGACTTGACCCTCACCGACATGGAAACCTGCTACAAGATGGTGCGGGCTCCGCTCATGAAATCCCTGGTTCTGACCAGCAACCGCTTCGGTTTCGAACCGGAGGTCACGGCCCGTCTGGCCCAGGCCAAGGCGCGCATCTGGGAGATCCCTATTTCCTATTCGGGCCGGACGTACGAAGAAGGAAAGAAGATCGGTTGGAAGGACGGGGTAGCGGCCTTCATCCACATCATTCGGTTCAACCTCTTCCGACCGCGCCCACGCTAACCCCGTGATCCCTCCCCACCAACGATGAAGGCCTCACCCGGGCGCGTAGGGCAAGCTCTCCTGGTGGCAGCGCTCACCCTGCTAGGGTTCTTTCCGCTGGTGAACTGGCTCCCCGGTGGCCGCCAGGCCTCGTGGTATTCTGCGATCGCGCTCGACTTGGTGTACGGCAGCATGATTGCTGTGGGCGGTGGCGTCGTACTGGCGATACTGGCGCGATCGATCCCCGTCTTGTGGCGCGAACGGCGGCTGACACCGTTGCTCGAGTGGTACGACCGGAGCCCCCTCCGGGCTACCGTGATCATCGCGCTGAGTGGCTTCGTCATCTATGCCGCCGTGGCCTTCCTCGTCCAGGATGGGCGGGCACTCCACCTCGACGAAATCGTCCAGGCCTATCAGGGACGGATTTTTGCATCCGGCGCGCTCACCCTCGAGGCGTTTCCCTACCCGGAGTTCTTCAGCCACATGTTGCTGGTCGATTCGGGCGGGCGCGTCTATAGCCATTTCCCGCCCGGCGGTCCAGCCATGTTGGCGTTGGGGAGTCTGATCGGCGCGGAATGGGTGGTAGTGCCGCTGGCGGGAGCGCTGGCGGTCTTGGCGTTTGGGTGGGGCATGCAGCGATTCGACGAGCGGCCGGGGGTCCGGCTGGGGGCCACGCTGCTGTTCGCCTTGGCACCATTCATGGTGTTCATGTCGGCCTCACGCATGAATCATGTGACCGCTCTGCTGTGGATCGTCACGGCGGTCGCCGCCCTGGCCGTGACCGTGACCAGCGACCGGTCTCGCCCCGGTTTGGCCTTCCTGTCCGGCGTCGCCTTCGGTACCGCCGCTACCATCCGCCCCGCCGACGCACTGGCATTCGCCCTGCCGGCGGCCCTGTGGTATTTGGGACGGACCGTTCGGTGCCCCCGGCGGTGGACCGACATGGCCGCTGCCGGGATCGGCATCAGCTTGCCGATGGCCGTCCTCATGTGGGTCAATGCCAATACCACGGGACATCCTCTGGTGTTTGGCTACTCCGTCCTGTGGGGGGAGACGACCGGTCTAGGTTTCCACACATCGCCCTGGGGCGTCGCCCACACGCCGGTCCGGGGGCTCGAGCAGATCAGTCTCTATTTTCTGATGTTGCAGCGCTATCTCTTCGAGACCCCGTTCCCCGCGTTGGTTCCCACCATTCTGGCGCTGGCCTTGAGCAGAAAGTTCAAGCCGTTGGACCGATACCTGGTGGTGAGCAGTGGACTCCTGGTCGGGATCTACTTCGCCTACTTCCATAACGGGGTCTATCTCGGACCACGCTTCATGTTTCCGCTTCTCCCGCTATTGGTGATCTGGACGGCCCGGTTGCCCGCGTTGGTGAAGGAGCGCTTCGGAACAGGGTTGCCCTATCGCACGACGATCTACACCTATGCGATCGGGGCGGTTGTGGCCGTGACGGTGACCGGACCGCTCCGCGCCCGGGCACACGCGGCCAACATGACCACGCCGCGGTGGGATGCTGACGCCGCTGCCGCCGCCGCCGGAGTGTCCCATGCCCTGGTCTTGGTGCGGGAGAGTTGGGGGGCCCAGTTGCTCTCGAGGATGTGGGCTCTGGGGGTGACCAGACAGCAAGCGGAGCTGCTCTATGCCGCGAGCGATCGCTGCCGCTTGGAACACGCCATCCGTGAAGTGGAGCAGGCGGGGGAAAGCGGCTCCGATGCGTTTGCCGCCTTGCTACCGGTGGTGGAGGATTCGGCCCGGCTGGTACCGGCGCAGTTTTCCGAAGACCCCACGGCCAGGGTTCTACCAGGCGCCGTCTATTCGACCCTATGTAGGACGCGCGTCGCCGAGGAGCAAACGGGTTTCACCGTGTTGCTAGATCGGAAGAGCGTCGTGTAGGGAAAGAGGGTAGAGCTCGGTGGTCGCGGTATCATTAAAAAAAAAAAAAAACAACAAAAAAAGAAAAAAAAAAAAAATACAAATCAAGA
>CAJVYZ010000036.1 GCA_913009915.1 uncultured Gemmatimonadota bacterium
GTGATGAAGAGAAAAGAAGGTAGAGGGAGAATAGAAATACAAGGAACAAAAAAAAGAAAAAAACAATAGTAATTTGTTTTTTTTTTTTAATGATACGGCGACCACCGAGATCTACACTCTTTCCCTACACGACGCTCTTCCGATCTGGTTGGTTCATGGATGACGAGTACATGTTCAAGCGCCATGCGGCGTGGCTGAAGGATCTGGTGGACGCCGGTGGACGCACCGGGGTTGGAAGCCACGGTCAACTTCAGGGTCTGGGCTACCACTGGGAGCTGTGGGATGTGCAAAGCGGCGGCATGAGCAACCACGACGCGCTGCGGGTCGCCACGCTCATGGGCGCCGAGGCTATCGGGCTGGGTGGGGATCTGGGGTCGATCGAGAGCGGCAAGCTGGCCGACTTGGTGGTCCTAGAGGCCAACCCGCTCGACGACATCCGCAACAGCAACACCATCAGGTACGTGATGAAGAACGGCCGCCTCTACGACGGCGACACGCTTGACGAAATATGGCCGCGGCAGCAACCGGCGGCCGACGAACCATGGCGTAATACCGCGCCCGTGGCCAACACGACCATTGGGGGGGCGGGTCGATGATTACCATGACGATGCTTTCGAAAGGCCACCGCGTCGTGGTGGGCTTGCTGGCCATCCTGATGATTGCCAGTCCCGCCTGGGGCCAGGGCCAGGGCAACGGCAAAGGCAAAGACAACGGTAAGAAGGACCCATTGCCGCTCAAGGCGGAGCGCTCGGCGAAATTCACCGCCACCGAGGCCAGCTGGATGTCGCTCGACGTTAGCCCCGACGGCCAAACGATCGTGTTCGATGTCCTGGGCGACCTGTACACCGTGCCGATCGCCGGCGGCAAGGCGACCCGGATTACCAAGGGCATGGCCTACGATGCTCAGCCGCGTTTCAGTCCGGATGGGCAGACCATCGCCTTCATTTCGGACCGAAGCGGGGGCGAGAACGTTTGGACCTTGCGGCTGGACTTCACCGATACCACCCAGGTTACGAGAGGCAATACCAGTAGCTACCTCTCACCCGAGTGGATGCCCGACGGCGAGTTCATTCTGGTGAGCCGGTCTACCAGTCTGTTCGGGGCGGCCAAGTTGGTCATGTACCCCGCCGACGGCGGCAGCCCGTTTACGGTGGTCGGTAAACCTTCGACCTTCAAGGCCGTGGGAGCCTCCCCCAGTCCCGACGGCCGGCACATATGGTACGCCGGTCGCTTCGGGGACTGGCAGTACAACGCCATCTTCCCGCAGTACCAGTTGTATCGGTACGACCGGGATGTTGGGACGTCGACACTTATGACTCGACGCTACGGGTCGGGATTCCGGCCGGCTGTCTCCCCAGACGGTAACTGGCTGGTCTACGGCACCAGGGAAAACACCCAGACGGGGTTGCGGAAGCGAAACCTCGCCACCGGGGACGAGGACTGGTTGGTCTATCCCATTCAGCGCGACGACATGGAGGCCCGATCCACGCTGGACGTGATTCCCGGATACAGCTTCACGCCGGACTCGCGCAACATCATCATTTCCTATGGCGGCAAGATCTGGAACGTCCCCATGGATGGTGGGACGCCCAGTGAGATTCCGTTCGAGGCCGATGTCGATCTCGACGTGGGTCCCGAGGTGCGGTTCGCCTACCAGGTGGATTCGTCCGCCATGGTCACGGCCCGGCAGATCCGCCACCCGGTTGCGTCGCCCGACGGCAACCGGCTGCTGTTCACCGCGTTCGATCGAGTGTGGATCAAAGAGATGCCCGACGGCGAGGCACGCCGAGTGTCCGACGAGGAAGTCGGTCAGTATCACGCCATATGGTCGCCCGATGGTTCCGCGGTGGCCTGGGTCACCTGGGACGACAGCGCGGGTGGCCACATCATGCGGGCCAATGCCGACGGCAGAGGACAACCGCAGCCGCTCACCAATACGGCGGCGTTGTACTACAATCTGGCGTGGTCGCCCGACGGTGAGCGAGTGGTGGCAACGCGCGGCGCCGCTCGTGAACTGAAGAAGGCTCCCGACATCTTCTTCGGGCCGTTGGGTGGCGAATTCGTATGGGTGCCGGCCACCGGTGGCGAGGTAACGCTCATCGCCCCCACCGGCAGCCGGGACGTGGCCCAATTCCGCACCGACCAACCCGACCGGATCTACGCTTACAGTCGCGCCGAGGGATTGGTCTCGTTCCGGTGGGACGGCACCGACGTGAAGCAGCACCTGGTCGTCAGGGGAACTCTCGCCCCCGGGGCTCGGTCGCCGCACGAAGACCAATGGGAGCAGCTGCCGCGACGGGTGTTCCCCGTGGCGGCCAAGCGGCCCGCGGCCGACGCGTTGGAGGCTAGACAACCACCACCGGCCGGCCTGGTGATCATATCGCCGACCGGCGACCGGGCCGTGGCCCAGGTCGGCAACCATCTCTACTCGGTCGACCTGTTCCAGGTAGGTCCCGCGCCGCTGACGGTCTCGGTGGCGGGCGGCGCCCCGGTGAAGGTGCGCAAGCTGACCGAGATCGGCGGCGAGTTCCCCTCGTGGACAGCCGACGGCAAGCGAATTCATTGGGGCATCGGCAACGCTCTGTTCACCTATGACCTCGAGCGGGTCGAGGCGGTGGAAGACAGCGTCATCCAGGACGCACGCGACAAAGTAGGCCAGGCACTGGTCGTCCGTGGCATCCTGGACAGCCTCAAGGTCACCCGAGCGCTGATCGACAGCATCAAGAAGGCCGACAGTACCGAGACGGTGGCCGATTCAATGACCACCAGGTTGAACGGGTTGATCGCCGACTCGGTGGAAATCGGGGCCGATTCCCTCATGCGTGAGGCTGAGAAAGCCAGGCTGCGCGCCGATGCCATCCGGTTCCGGGCCGACTCGGTTCGTGCCGGCCTGGACACGGTCACGGTCGATACCGTCGGGTATAAACCAGAAGAAGTGCGCATCAAAGTGACGATGCCGCGAGACATCCCTCGCGGGACGATCGTCTTGCGAGGTGCCCGGGTGATCACCATGCAGGACGACACCGCCAAGGCCATCATCGACAGCGCCGACGTGGTGATAACCGACAACCGCATCGTGGACATCGGGGTGACGGGTGAAGTGGAGGTGCCTGACAGCGCCGAGGTCATCGACGTCAGCGGCAAGACCATCATCCCCGGGTTCGTGGATACCCACTACCACCCCCAGTGGTTGGTGCCCGAGATCCACGTGGGGCAGGTGTGGCAGTACCTCACCAACCTGGCGTTCGGGGTCACCACCACGCGTGACCCGCAGACCAGCTCCACCGACGTGCTGAGCTATCAGGACCGGGTAGAGATCGGAGGCATGATCGGTCCGCGGATCTATTCCACCGGCCCGGGCGTGTTCTTGAGCGAGGGCATCAAGGACGCCGACCACGCCAAGAAGGTGCTCAAGCGCTACAGCGAGTATTACGACACCAAGACGCTCAAGATGTACATGTCGGGCAACCGGCAGCAGCGGCAGTGGATCATCCAGGCCGCCAAAGAGCTGGAACTGATGCCGACGACCGAGGGCGGGCTCGATTACAAACTGGACCTGACCCACGCCATCGACGGCTATTCAGGAATCGAGCACGCACTGCCGGTGACACCGCTCTACCACGATGTGGTGGAGTTGTTCAAAGCCTCCCAAACGACCAACACTCCGACCCTGCTGGTGTCGTACGGCGGACCATTCGGAGAGAACTACTTCTACACCCACGAAAACGTCCACGACGACGCCAAGCTGCGCCACTTCGCGCCGCACGAGAGTGTCGACGCGCGGAGCCGCCGCCGCGGTGGGAATCCGGGGCGGGCCGGCTGGTTCCTGGACGAGGAGTACGTTTTCTCCCGGCACGCCGAGTTCATCGGTAAACTCCTGGCCGACAGCGCCCGGGCCGCGGTCGGTAGTCACGGCCAACTCCAGGGCCTGGGGTATCACTGGGAGTTGTGGGCCATCGGGTCGGGCGGAGTCGACAATCACGACGTCCTGCGGGCAGCCACCATCCTCGGCGCCGAGGCCATCGGCTTCGGCAAGGACTTGGGCTCGATCGAGGACGGCAAATTGGCCGACCTGCTGGTGCTGGACGCCGATCCCTTGGCCGACCTGCGCAATACCGTGAAGCTGCGGTACGTGATGAAGAACGGCCGGTTGTATGAGGTCGATTCGCTGAACGAAGTGTGGCCACGGCAGCGGCCGTTGCCGGTGCAGCCCTGGGCGGATCAGGAGCCTGATGGGGTGAGGGCGGGGGTGCGATAGAGGGAGTAGGACGTAGGAGGTAGGGCGTGGGGCGTGGGGCGTAGTGGACCGGAACGGCGAGGGCGATGGGGGCCAAGTGGCGCTTATCGCTTTTTCTGCTGGCCGAATGCTCTGTGGGAGCGTATTCTATATTTGATGGTCGGGATTCTTTCCTTATTAGCGGGAGCAACTTTGAGCAGGCCAACGCCCAACGCCCTACGCCCTACGCCCTCTTCATCATGACCAATCTCGACGGCCTCACCACCGCCCTGTCCGACCGTTATTCCATCGAGAGCGAGCTCGGTGCTGGGGGAATGGCCACGGTCTACCTGGCCGAGGACATCAAACACGACCGCAAGGTGGCGCTCAAGGTCTTGCGGCCGGAACTGGCCGCGGTGATCGGCGCTGAGCGATTTCTGGCCGAGATCAAGACTACAGCCAACTTGCAGCATCCGCACATCCTGCCGCTGCACGATTCCGGGGAAGCCGACGGCTTCCTGTTCTACGTCATGCCCTATGTGGAAGGCGAATCGCTGCGCGACCTGCTCGACCGGGAGAAGCAGCTCCCGGTAGATGACGCCATACGCATCGCCAGCGAGGTGGCCGACGCGTTGGACTACGCCCACCGGCACGACGTCATTCACCGCGACATCAAGCCCGAGAACATCCTGCTACACGACGGCCGCGCTTTGGTGGCCGATTTCGGCATCGCGCTGGCGGCGTCCAAGGGCGGCGCCACCCGCATGACCGAGACAGGGATGAGCCTGGGCACGCCGCACTACATGAGTCCCGAACAGGCCATGGGCGAGCGGGAGATCACCGCCCGGAGTGACGTGTACGCGCTTGGGGCGGTGTTGTACGAGATGCTGTCGGGTGAGGCCCCGTTCACCGGCTCGACGGCCCAGGCGGTCGTGGCTCGGGTCCTGACCGAGTCCCCGCGTGCGCTCACGGTGCAGCGGCACACCATTCCACGCCACGTGGAGATGGCGGTCCTCAAGTCGCTCGAAAAACTTCCGGCAGATCGCTTCGGCAGCGCGGCGGAATTTTCTCAGGCCTTGGCGGATGCTCATTTCACCGCGGCCACGACGGGCTTCGATGCCGTCGATGCCGTTGCGCCACCACGCTCCCAGTCCGGGGTTCGCGACTGGCGCCTTTGGGCCGGCCTAGCCGGGGTACTCGTGGTCGGGCTCGCCTGGGCCATGACACGATCCGACGCGCCGCCCGAGGTCACCAGGTACAGCCTGGCGCTGACAGGCGACGAGGAGCTGGGCCCGGTGCGGGGCAATCGCCTGGCGTTCTCGCCCGACGGCTCCTGGATGGCGTATGGGGGACGCGGTGAGGGTACACCACAAATCTGGGTCCGCCGGCGGGACCAGTTGCACGGGACCCCTCTGCCAGGCACCGAAGATGCGGACCATCTGTTCTTCGGGCCGGACGGCGCGAATGTCGGGTTTCTCACCAATGTAGGAGCTGTAAAGGTGGTCTCGCTCGCCGGAGGGCCGCCGATCAAGATTACCGATGAAGAGGTCGGGTTGGACGGGGCCACCTGGAGCGAGGACGGTTTCATCTATTACGACGGTCTCACGCAAGGTGGCACCAATGGCTTGCGGCGCGTGCGTGCGGCCGGTGGGGCGGCCGTGGAGCTAGTGTCCGTCGTCGATACCGCCGCTGGCGAGACCGACCATGTATGGCCAGTCGCCTTGCCTGGTGGCAAAGGGGTCCTCTTTACTGTGTTCCGTGGAGCCGGCGCTGCGAATTCGGACATCGCCGTGCTGGACGTTGCTTCTAGAGAACATCGGGTACTCCTGCGCGGACTTACGGCCCGCTATGTAGTGTCGGGTCACCTGTTGTACGTATCCCTCGACGGTGCCCTGCTGTCGGTGCCATTCGACCTCGGCCGGATGTTGGTGACAGGCGACCCGGTCTCCCTCGCGGAGGGGATTGCGGTGCGTCCCTTCGGCGCGGTGGACATTACCGTCTCTGGTGAGGGCAAGCTGGCGTATGTGACGGGGGCCCGGTCGACCGATCCGGCAGAGATCGCCTGGGTCGATCATAGCGGAGTGATGACACCGGTCGATCCCGGCTGGGTGGGTGATTTCGCGACGGTGGCGATTGCACCCGATGGGGATCGACTCGCGGTGGGTATCTACGAGGGCTCGGCAGTCCACCTTTGGGTGAAGCAGCTGCCGTCCGGTCCGCTGACGCGCCTCACGTTCGAAGGCCAGATGAACTATCGGGCGAGTTGGACGCCGGACGGTAGGGAAGTCGTTTTCGTGACCAACCGCGGCGGTGACCTCAATGCCATGCGGAAGCGGGCCGATGGGAGCGCCCAGGCCGAGGTCCTTCTCGACCTCGATGTACCGGTCCAAACCGCGCACTACTCGGCCGACGGCAATTGGCTGGTATACCGGGTGTCACCCCGCAACATCTACGCGCTTTCGGCGGACGGTGAGACGGTGGAAGTCGCCGTGAGTTCCTTCGAGGAACGGAGCCCGGCGTTGTCACCCGACGGGCGCTGGCTGGCGTACCAGTCCGATGAATCGGGACGCTACCAGATCTACGTTCGTCCGTTCCCCGATGCCGGGCAAGCCAGGTGGCAGGTGTCGACGTCCGGCGGTGTGTGGCCGCTGTGGGCCCCGGATAGCAGGACGTTGTACTTCCGGACCCGCGCCGGCCAGGTAATCGCGGCCGAGGTCCTGGAGGGGGCCACATTCATTGCCGGTGAGCAGCGCATGCTCTTCACCTCTCCCGAAATCCTCGGAGGCGATGCTACCTGGGATCTTGCCCCGGATGGTGAGCACTTTGTGGTCATACGGTCTAGAGGCCTTGGTGCGGAAGGGGAGTTGGTGCGGGTCGACAACATCACCACCGAGTTGCGGGAGCGGGTGAGGTGAGCTGCGCTCACGGCGGGGGCAGCGGGGGCAGCTGGGGCTGCGAGGGCTGCGGGGGCAGCGAGGGCAGTTCACCAACGCACAACGCACTACGCACGACGCACAATCCATGACCGATCTCGACCGCCTCACCACCGCCCTGTCAGACCGCTACACCATCGAGCGCGAACTCGGTGCCGGCGGCATGGCCACGGTCTACCTGGCGCACGACGTCAAGCACGACCGCAAGGTGGCGCTCAAGGTTCTGCGCCCTGACCTCGCGGCGTCGCTCGGCGCCGACCGGTTCCTGCGAGAAGTGCGCATCGCCGCCAACCTGTCGCACCCTCACATCCTTCCTTTGTATGACTCGGGTGAGGCCGACGGGTTTCTGTTCTACGTGATGCCCTACGTAGAGGGCGAGTCCTTGCGGGAGAAGCTCGAGCGCGAGGGCGAACTCCCCATCCCCGAGGCGACCCGCATCCTCAAGGAGATCGCCGACGCCCTGGCCTACGCCCACGAGCACAAGGTGGTCCACCGGGATATCAAGCCCGACAACGTGATGCTGTCCGGCCGACACGCGCTGGTGATGGACTTCGGGGTGGCCAAGGCGGTGAGCGAGGCAACCGGCCGCCACCAGGTGACCACTGTCGGTGTGGCACTGGGCACACCGACCTACATGGCGCCGGAACAGGCCGCAGCCGACCCCAATGTAGATCATCGGGCGGACATCTACGCTCTCGGCGTACTGGGCTACGAACTTATCGCCGGCCGGCCGCCGTTCATGGGCAACACCGCGCAACAGATCCTTTCGGCCCAGGTCACGGCCACTCCCGATCCACTCGCTACCTACCGGTCGACCGTTCCCCAGGCGCTGTCCGACATGATCATGCGCTGCCTGGAGAAGAGGCCGGCCGACCGGTGGCAGACGGCCGAGGAAATGCTGGAGCCGTTCGAGGCATTGAGCACCAGCAGCCAGGGCATCACCCCGGTGGAGACTCGGCCCCATCGAGCGGTTTCAGCGCGCCGCGGGCGAGGCGTCCAGATCGCCGTTGCCGCGGCCGTCATCCTGGTGGCCGTTGCTGCCGTCATGTGGAACAGAGGGTCTGGCAGCCAACCGGCACTGGCTTCTGCGGGACGGTGGATTGCCGTGCTTCCGTTCGAGAGCGCCCGGACCGACGAGGAGAGCACGTTCTTTACCGATGGTATCCACGACGACGTTCTGACCCAACTCGGCAAGATCGGATCTCTCAGGGTCATCGCGCGGAGTTCGGTCATGGAGTACCGGGGAACCGAGAAGAGTCTCCCGGTGGTGGGTGAAGAGCTGGGCGTCGACGCGCTGTTGCTGGCCAGGGTGCAGCGGGCGGGTGATCAGGTGAGGATCAACGTACAGTTGATCGACGTCGCTACCCAGGAACAGTTGTGGGGAGAGACCTACCAGAGGGAATTGACGCTGGACAATCGATTCGCCATTCAGTCGGAGATATCGGCTGCCGTAGCGGAGGCGCTGCAGGCGGCCTTGACGCCGGATGATCGAGCGCGCCTGGCCGAGCGTCCCACGGACAACGCCCAGGCCTACGCCCTGTATCAGCGGGCCAAGGAGTACTACGAGACCAGCTTTGAGCGCGAAAATTTGAGGACCGTCGTGCAACTCGCCACGCAGGCCGTGGAGTTGGACCCCAATTTCAGCCTGGCTCTGGCGTTCTTGAGCCAGGTCCACGCTTTTACGTATTGGCAGAAGTATGACCCTACACGGGAGCGGATGACACTGGCAAAGACTCTGGCAGACAGTGCCTTGGCTCTCGATCCCGATCTCCCAGAGGGACACGTCGCGCTTGGGTATTACCACTACTGGGGGTTTCTGGACTACGCCAGGGCCTTGGAGGAATTTGCCATCGCGGAGCGCGGAGCTCCGAATAACATCAACTTGCTTCGCGGGACTGGGGCGGTTCGGCGACGCCAGGGTCGTGTCGAGGACGGCTTGGTCTATTTCCGCCGAGCCCGAGAGATCGACCCTCGGTCGTCGAGTAACATCGCGGAGGTGGCAGGGACGCTCTCCATGCTCCGGCGTTTCAATGAAGCCGCCGCGGCGTACGATTCAACCATCATGCTCAGTCCAGATACGCCATTCCCGAGAATGGGGGCAATCTCTCTCCGGCTGGCGTGTTGTGCCGACACCGTTGGAGCCCAACGCTCCATCGACGAGGCCCGGAGGGTCGGCATACCGGCCGAATACCTGGACGAGGTCGGTGGCTATGTCGCCTGGTTGAAGCGTGACTACGGTGTGATGTTGACGCTGAACGAAAGACTGCCTTTTTCCAGGAACGATCAGTACATGTACATCCCGAGTGTGTTCTCCCAAGGGATGGCCTTGCGAGGCCTGGGCGATTCCTCCCGAGCGACGGCCGCCTTCGAGGCCGCGATCGAGGAACTCGACAGCCTGATCACGGAGCGTCCAGACGATGAGCGACTGCATAGCGCTTTGGGAGTTACCTACGCAATGTTGGGGATGGAGGACGAAGCGTTGCGGGCGGCCCGGCGTGGGGTGGAACTCCTCCCCTTCGAACGCGAGGCATGGCGCGGTGGCTATCGTCTGGCCGACCTGGCAACCGTGTTCGCCCAGTTCGGTCAGGCCGACTCCGCAGCGCACTATCTGGAATTCCTCCTCGATCATCCTGGCGACGTAACCGTACCACTCTTGCGCCTGGATCCGGTGTGGGATCCAATCCGTGACACGCCGGAGTTTCGGAAGCTGGTGGAGTGAATGAATGCGCGGTGCGGCTGGGCAGTGGACGTGGACTGTGAACAGTTGACCGTCCAAGGCGTGTGGCTAGTGGCCAGTGGCTGGTGGCTAGTAGCTTGTCACCGAGCTCCCAACCGTCCATGCCACTTGCCACCAGCCACAAGCCAATAGCCATATGACAGATCTCACCCGCCTCACCACCGCCCTCTCCGACCGCTACACCATCGAGCGAGAACTCGGGCAGGGCGGCATGGCCACCGTCTACCTGGCGCACGACGTCAAGCACGACCGCCCGGTGGCGCTCAAGGTGCTGCGCCCTGAATTGGCCGCCGTCATCGGTGGCGAGCGCTTCCTGCAGGAAATCAAAACCACCGCCAACCTGCACCACGCTCACATCCTCCCGCTGCACGACTCCGGCGAGGCCGACGGCCTGGTGTACTATGTCATGCCGTACATCGAGGGCGAGTCGCTCCGCAGCCGTATCGACCGGGACAAGCAGTTGCCGGTGGACGAGGCCGTTCGCATCGCCCGCGAAGTGGCAGACGCCCTGGACTACGCCCATCGCCAGGGGGTAATCCACCGCGACATCAAGCCCGACAACATCATGCTGCACGACGGCCACGTGGTGGTGGCGGATTTCGGCATCGCGCTGGCGGCGAGCCGCTCCGACGACGACTCCCGGATGACCGAGACCGGCATGTCCCTCGGCACGCCACATTACATGAGTCCCGAACAGGCCATGGGCGAGCGGGAAATTCGCGCCTCGAGCGACGTGTACGCCTTGGCCTGCGTGCTGTACGAAATGTTGATGGGGGAGCCACCGTTCACCGGGCCGACCGCCCAGGCCATCATCGCCAAGGTGATGACCGACGAGCCGATGGGGATGAGGGCGCACCGGAAGAGCGTCCCGCCACACGTCGAGAGCGCGGTGCTCGTGGGCCTCGAAAAGCTCCCGGCCGATCGCTTTGCCACCGCTGCCGAGTTCTCGGCGGCGCTCTCGGGCGCAACGACGACACGCACCGCATCGAGCGTTGGGCCCACGGCCGTGAGCCGTGGGCCATGGCGGCAGGTGGCATTCGCGGCGAGCGTCGTTGCCGTCGCGTCGTTGGCGTTCGGCGTGTGGGCGTGGCGACACCAGCCGCCTTCGCCCACGGTACGGGTGTCCGTGGCGTTTCCCGCCGGGGAGCGGATTCACCCGGCCAGTACGCGCCTGTTCGCCCTGTCTCGGGACGGCTCGCGCATGGTGTACGTCGGGCCGGACACCGCGGGAGGGAGCCAGCTCTGGCTTCGCGAAATGAACTCCTTGACGGCGCGTCCTCTGCCGGGCACCAGCGACGCGCTCGCTCCTTTCCTATCGCCGGACGCGGAGTCAGTCGCTTACTTCACCGGCATCCCGGGAGATCTGCGGGTGGTGTCGGTCAATGGGGGACCATCGCTCACGGTAGTCCGGGATTCCGCGACCCCGTGGGGAGGGGACTGGGACGAAGCGGGCATGATATACTTCACCAACGCGCAGAGCCGCATTGCCCGCGTGGCGGCCGGTGGAGGGATCATTGACGTGGTGAGCCGGTTGGACTCTGCCAGCGGAGTTT
>CAJVYZ010000037.1 GCA_913009915.1 uncultured Gemmatimonadota bacterium
CCAGACGGGGCCGTGATGCCAGCGAGCCTTTCGGTGCGACGATCACGGCCGCGCAAGGTTGCACCCGAGCATCCGCCGGATAGGCGCGTGGTCCTCCTTCTCATCACCGTCCTCGTGGCGCTGACGCTGTGGAACCTCCGACCAAGTGATCCGGAGGGCAGCTACACCGCTCTCGAGGAAATCGCGGACTTGCGGCTGCACATGTTCCTCACCGCATCCACCATCAACGCGTATCACGACTCCGCTGGTCGGTTCCCCCCGTCACTAGAAGTCATGGAAGCCGACGAAGAGGGTATCACATACTTGCCAGACGAAGTCGGCTACAGTCTGGTAGGGGTATCGGCCGGAACCACGATCGAGTACTACTCGGCAGACGACCTCAACATGCTGCCACCCGGCCCCGCCGGCCTGCCAGGGGAGACGGCGTCGTGAAGCGCCGCGGGTTTACCCTCATCGAGATGATGGTCGTCGTGGTCGTCCTGGGTGTGCTCGTCAACATCGCCGTCCCGGCCTACCGCGGCATCCGCCTTCGGGCGGACGCCGCCCGGGTCATCGCCGACTTCACCACCATTCGCTTGGCGGCCTATGACAATTTCGCCAGCAGGGAGTTCTATCCAGGTCACCGCGGATGGACCGTCGTCCCTACCGCCTTCCAATCGCTCCTCCCGGGGGGGTTCCAGTTTCAGTACAAGACGGCCCGCTACCGATGGCGTCGCTGGTCGCGGCGCGATGGCTCCCCGCGAAACCCGAACCGGCAGGCCCAGTTGGCGGTTCAGGTCCGTTCCAGCGACCGGAAGTTCATCACGGCCATCCGCAACCAATTCAAAGGCGACTCCTACGGAAATCGCAGGAGAATCACGCTGATCATTGAATAGATCGAATAACCGTGCGGAGGGCGCCGGGAGTGCGCTGCGCAGAAGCTACAACCGCTCCACCGCTTCCCCCGCCTCGATCCGCCGGTCCACCGCCACACCAATCTCCTTGGCCTCCTCCAACACGCCCGTCAGGTCCTCGACCGACGCCAGACCCGCCTGCACCTTGAGCATCACCAACCGCAGTTTCTCCAACGCAGCCACGGTGTTGTTCAGGGGATCGCCGGTGTTGCCCTCCGCGCGTAACCGCTCGGCCCGCGCCTCGAGACGGTCCACCACGCGGCGGACTTCCACGGCATGACCACGCGCCGCCTCCGGGAGGGCGTCGAAGGCCGCCATGGTGGACCGGCCCAGCACCATTTCGGTGGCGTCGGCCGAGGGCAGCGCCAGACGCTTGCGCGGCTTGAGCCCGATGCCCGCCATCTGGAAGAACTTGCGCCCGAACCATCCGGCCCAGGTCCGCTGCCATTGAGCGTTCAGCCAGCGGACCCAGCGGTAGTGCTTCAACACCTCCGCTTCTTCTTCCTGGATTCTGGCCTCGGCCAACAGGGCCTGCCTGATGTTGTCGAAGGCATACCCTTCACGCAGCAACCGTCTTGCGGTGAACAGCAACTGAATCAGCAGGATCATCCCGATGGCACCAGGCCCGCCGTTGAAGCTCACGCCACCGTCGGTGCCGACCCCGGCCCCTGATCCCGCCACCAGCACCGCCAATACGGCCATGGTGGTGATCTGCGCGTTGCGCACGAAACTCCTGACCAGTGGCGGCGCCCGCAGGTCACGGCCGCGCACCTCGCCGATGGCCCGGGCCAGGTCGTCTCCCGTCTGCCACCGTTCCTCAGCATCCTTGACCAGGCAGCGGTCGACCACGGCGGCGAATTTCTCGGGTACATCCGGCCGGGCCGCAATGAGGCTGGGCGCACGCTTGGTGATCTGGCTTGCGAGAATGGCATGGACGTGGGCGCCGTCGAATACCGCTCTCCCGGTGACGGCGTAGTAGAATGTAGCACCCAGGGCGTATAGATCACTCCGGGCGTCGACCGCCTCACCCACCGCCTGCTCGGGGCTCATGTAGCGGGCCGTGCCGATGACTTCGCCCGCGCCCCGGGCAGCTTCATCCCGGCCGAGGGCGATGCCGAAATCGGTGACCAGGGCCCGGTCGGTGCCCTGCTCCACCATGATGTTGTCGGGCTTGATGTCGCGGTGAACCACCTCGCGTTGATGGGCATACGCCAGGGCATAGGCCACGTCCTGCATCAGCTTCATCGCCAGGCGGGGCGAGAGCGGACCGGAACGCTCCACCCGCTGGCGCAGTGACTCGCCGTCCACGAACCCCATGACGAAGAACACCAGCTCGTCGTGGGCCTCGACCAGGTGGATGGGTACGATATTGGGGTGCGATAGTCCGGCCGCGGTGCGTGCTTCCCGGAGGAACCGCTTGCGGTATTCCGGGTCTGCCGCCAAGCTTTCCGGCAGCAGCTTGATGGCCACCAGCCGGTCGAGGGCCACGTCGCGGGCCAGCAGCACGATCCCCATGCCGCCACGGCCCAGTTCGGTCTCGATCGAGTACCGGCCGGCGAGGTGCTCCTGCAGGGCGAGGATGTCAGGGCTGATGGTCGTCATGTCCGAGCCGCCTACGTATGGAGCCACTGCTCCGTTTCACCACCCGAGGGTAGCAGGATCACGTGCGAGGATGTTTGAGAGGCACTCTCTGCTCTCCTACCCTGCGCCCTGCGCACTGTGACCTGCGCACTCCCCCTGGGGCCGAAGCCCCACCGGAGGATGAGCCCGGAGAGCCGGACCCGCAAGCGCCAGGATCCCACGGCAGGAACCCGCCAGGCGGTGGGGGACTTCTTGTAGAAAACCTCCAAGGAAGGGCACACTCCATGGTACAGAGAATCATGCTGGTTCTGGCGGGCTTGATCCTGGGCGCGGCGCTGATTTGGTTGCTGGGCGACCGGGGACCGGCATACCAGGTGGACGCGGCCGCGGCCGAGCGGGGGCAGGTATTTTATCGGGTGTGCGCCGCGTGTCACGGCGAAGATGGGGCCGGTAATCCCGACACCCAGGCTCCACGGCTGGCAGGACAGCACCCCTGGTATCTCGAACGGCAACTGCGGAACTTCAGGGCGGGCATTCGGGGAGCGGACACCGCCGACATCAACGGTTCCATGATGCGGCCCATGGCCGACGGTCTGCCCGACGACCAGGCGGTGACCGATGTGGTGGCCTACATCGGCACCTTGCGATAAACGGCCCGGTGGGCCGGCAACGGGGGGCCCGGGCGGACCCCCTTGCGTTCCCAGTGACTACTTGGCGGCGAAGTTCCCTTGCTCGATCTCGACATAGGCGGTCAGGGCAGCCAGCTCTTGTGAATCCCACGCGAGCGGTTCCCCCTTCATGGGCACGATCATGCAGAACTGCACCATCTGCTCGCCGTTGATCGACTCGAGATCCGACATGCTCTTGGCCATGGCGACCCGGTGCGGATACGGCTGCTTGAAGGACTCCTTGAACTGAGCGCCACCGAGGTGACAACTGGCGCATGAAACCCCCGCGGTGCCCAGGCTGGTGTCGTTCCACAGCTCCTCGCCGGCCGCGGCCAACTCGACCGGGTCGCCCTCGAAGGCCGCCACGCCGGCCGGACGCTGCACCAGGGCCGGATCGACACTGCCGCAACCGGCCAGCGTGAGGGTGACGGTGAGCATAGCGCCAAACACCAGGTGCCTCTTCATAACGTGCCTCCGTAAATGGGGGGGATATGGTCAGAACGGGGGGAGGGTGGGAAAGGTTCCGAGGTAGATGCGGGGCTAAGAGGGAAAAGAGGGCTAAGAGGGAAAAGAGGAAAAAATGGAGTGGAGTTGGCCATGTTGGCACTGAGCCCGCGCTTGGCCCGGGACCTTTTTGGGGCACCGAGTTGGCCACCGACGATTACAGCAGAGAGCGACGATGACCGTTCGAGTAGATCGCAGTAATATGAAGATCAGCAAGCGCGGGTTCCAGTTCCAACCGTTCCGCCCGACGGGCGACGGTGGTCCTCTCGCCTCCGCGGGGCTGCCGGACGACGAGGAACTTCTCGTTTTCGGCCGGAAAGATCAACACCGGGCCCTTGTCCTGCGGCAGATGGTGTACCACCACATCGCCCAGGGAGAACTGGCCGGAGAGCCCTATCTGGTCACCTTCTGAGGCCCGTGCAACAGCGGGGTCGGTCTGACCCCGATCGTCAACGGCTCGATCCACCACTTCGGCGTCGTCGGCCTCTCCAACGGGCTGGCGGTCATGGCAGATGAAGAAACCCGCAGCCTGTGGGATCACATCACCGGCGAGGCCTTCGAGGGACCGTTGACGGGGGAGCGGCTCGACTGGTGGCCCATCAGGCTGACCACGACTGGCGCCGCCCTGGCCGAGTGGCCCTCGCTGGCGCTGCTGGTTTCCGGCTATCGCTCGGTCGCGCAAATGTTCATGGGGCGGGTGAAGCCAAAGAAGATCCACACCAAGGGCTGGCTGCCCCCTGGATTCCGTGCCACCATGAGCGCGCCGGTGGATCCCCGACTGGGCGAGCTGGCCCAGGGATTGGGAGTCATCGTGGACGACGAAGCCCGGTTCTACCCCATGGACCGGATCCCGGCAGAGGGGCTCGAGGATATGTGGGATGGGCGGATCATGCGCATCGTGCGCGGCGCCCGGGATGGGGTGCCGGCCGCCACCTGGGCGGACGGACCGGACGGCGATGTCCCCATGCAGCTTCTTTCGAGGTGGTACGGATTTGCCTTTACCTATCCGGGGTGCACAATTGTACCGGAGGAATGGATCGTAGGCCGAGGACCCTAGTTAAGGGGCAGAACCATGCAATCCACAGCCGAAACGGTCGCCGAGTATCTCGCCGGTCTCCCCCAGGACCGCCGGCAGGCCATCGAACGAGTCCGCCGGACCATTCTCGACCACCTCCCCCAGGGGTACCAAGAGGCCATGAACTGGGGAATGATCAGCTACCAGATTCCACTAGACCGCTACCCCGACAGCTACAACGGGCAACCGCTGATGTACGCCGCGCTGGCATCACAAAAGAACCACATGGCTGTGTACTTGTTCGGCATTTACAGTTCTGATGAGGCTCGCCAGCAATTCGAAGCCGCCTACAAGGCCACCGGCAAGCGTTACGAGGTGGGCAAGTCGTGCGTCCGTTTCAAGAAACTGGACGACCTCCCCCTCGACCTGATCGGCGACACCATCGCCTCGATGGAGGTGGAGGAGTTTATCGCGCTCACCGAAGCGGCCCACTCGGGACGCAAGAGCGGCAAGGGAAAACGGTCCTGACATGCGCACCCTGATTCCCATTCTGGGGTTGATACTCGCCGGCGCCGTAGTCGGGCGGCCCGCCCTGGCCCAGGAGCCGGCGGACAGCGTGGCCCACCGCGTCGTCTTCGAAGGCACCTTCCGCGGTGTGGCCGGACACAAGGCCGGCGGTGGCTACCAGGTACTCCAGCGCGAGGGGCGCTGGGTAGTACGCATGACGGAGAGCTTCGCCTCGGAAAAGGTGCCCGACGGACATGTCTACTTGAGTAACCATGCCGAATCACTCGGCCGCGACGCCTACCACGTCAACCGGCTCATCCACCGAAACGGCGAGCAGGAGTACCTGCTGCCGGAAGACATCGACCCGACGGTCTTCAAGTTCCTGTTGGTGTGGTGCGTGAGGTTCGATGTGGGCGTCGCGGCCGGGCCGTTGGAAACCTAGGGCTCTTCTTCCACCCCGACGACGAGCGTCTTAGTGCCCGATCTGCGATTCCCCATTGGCAAGTTCATCCTCCCAGACGATCCCGGCACCGTGGACCGCCAGCGGGCCGTCGACGGCATCGCCGAGGCACCGGCAGCTCTTCGTTTGGCCGTGGCGGGCCTGGATGAGGGCCAACTCGATACGCCCTATCGTCCAGACGGATGGACCGTGCGCCAGGTAGTGCACCATCTGCCGGACAGCCATCTCAACAGTTACACGCGCCTGAAGTTGGCGCTGACCGAGGACGTTCCGACCATTCGCACCTACGAGGAGGCGCGTTGGGCGCAGCTGGCGGACTACGCCTCGCCGGTCAGCGTGTCGCTCGACCTGCTCGACGCACTCCATGTCCGTTGGGTCCTCCTGTTCCGACAGCTCGACGATCACCAATGGACCCGCCGGTTCCGCCACCCCGATCTCGGTGAGATGCGCGTGGATCAACTCGCGGCGCTGTACTACTGGCACGGCCGTCACCATATCGCCCACGTTACCTCCTTGCGTCAACGGTCCGGGTGGTAGCCCACTCGGGCCCCCGGCGGGACCGGAGCGCCCACCTTCAGAATCAGGGAGAGCCCGATTTGTCAGTGCCCGACACCACGTTAGAAGCCTGGCGAACCAACAACCGCATCAACCTGTTTCTGATCGACCGAATCAGCGCGCCCGGCATGCGCTGCACCTTGTCCCAGCGCGGGGGGCGCGGCGTGGCCGGGCAGTTCGCCCACATGCACAACAACCGCGTGTGGCAACTGGAGAAGCGGGCCAAGGACCTGGCGAAGGGACTGGAGATCTTCCCCCCCAAGACCCAGCCCACCAAAGCCGCTCTGAAGAAGGCGTTCATCGCCTCGGGTAACGCCATCGAGACGTTCCTGACCGACCTCACCGCGAGGACGCCCAAGCGTCGCGGCTTCAAGAAAGGCGTCCCGTCGACGCTGGCCTATTTCGTGGCCCACGAGAGTCATCACCGCGGCATCATCCTGTTGACGCTCAAGGAGTGCGGCCACAACCTGGACAAGGACGCTCGCTACGCCATCTGGGGCATGTGGGACAAGACCTAGAGGAGGTGACCGATGCGATGCTCGAGTTCCCCACTGCGCTCTCCTGATCGGACGCTGTTGGCTTGCGGACTGGCGGCCATGCTCGTGCTGTCGGCGTCCGGCCTGAAGGCACAAGACCGCCCGAAGCCGATGCCACCGAGGGACAGCATCGTGTCCGCTGCCCGGGAGATCATGGCCGCCGCACGCTACGGGGCGTTGATCACGGTCGACTCTGCCGGCCAGCCGCGGGCGCGGCTGATGGACCCGTTCCCGCCCGAGGCTGACATGACCATATGGCTGGCCACCAACCCGAAGAGCCGCAAGGTGGGGCACCTCCGGGCCAACCCGCGCGCCACGCTGTACTATTTCGACCCCGGCAGCCTCTCCTATGTAACGCTGACGGGCGTCGCCCGTCTGGTGGACGACCCGGCCGAAAAGGCTCGCCGGTGGAAGGAGGGGTGGGAAATGTTCTGGCCCGACCGGGACGAATCGTATCTGCTCATCGAAGTGACGCCGGCCCGGCTCGAGGTCGTCAGCCTCAAGCACGGCCTGACCGGCGACCCTGTCACCTGGACGCCGGACGGGGTGACCCTCGGTGGTGAACCGTAGCGCAGCACTGATCGGACGATCGAGAGTCCGCTCGACCGTCCGCAAATGATCTTGAGGATCGAACTTTCAAGGCGTTGTGCCATCAGGAGAGAAACACATGAACAACACGGAAGTCGTCAAGACCGGTATCACCTTCGGCAGCGCCCTGGCTATCGCCATTTCGTGGCACACCAACCAATCGATCCTCTGGGCCATCCTCCACGGCTTCTTCTCGTGGCTGTACGTAGTGTATTTTGCCGTGACACGCACCGCCTAGACCGCACCACAGGTCTCACGATGGAGGACGCATGGATTTCGCCCTACTGATCCCGATGATCGCCTTGTCGATACCGGTGGTAGCCATCATCGTCGGCGGCATCAACAAGCGGGCCAAGTGGCGGCTGGAGGAAGCGCAGCTCCGGATGGGCGGGGGCGTCGATGCCGAGGAGCTGGACGAGCTGCGGTCCGAACTCGACCAAGTGCGAGCCGAGCTGGGCGAGATGCACGAGCGGCTCGACTTCACGGAACGACTCCTGACCCAGTCCCGCGATCGCGAAGGACAACCCCCGGCGTAGCTCCGGTACGGAGCACGCCCAACTTTGGATTACCTACCATGTCATGGTACGGTCGCTACGTCCTGCCGAGGCTCACCGACCTGGTGTGCCGCGCCGGGACTCACCGGCGCCAACGGGAGAAGATCGTGCCTTTGGCCCGGGGACGGGTGCTGGAGATCGGCCTCGGCTCGGGATTGAACCTGGCGCACTACGACGCCGACGAGGTGGAGATGGTCTGGGGCGTCGATCCGTCACCGGGGATGAGCCGGCTGGCCCAATCGCGCGTTGGGGAAGCACCGTTCGAGGTCCGTCTGCTCGAGAATACCGCGGACGACATCCCGCTCGACGACGCCAGCGCCGACTCCGCCGTGATCACCTACACCTTGTGTTCCATCCCCGATCCGGAGGCGGCGCTGCGGGAGATCGCCCGTGTCCTCAAGCCGGGCGGTACCCTACTCTTCTGCGAACACGGCGCCGCCCCCGACGTGTCCGTCCGCCGGTGGCAAGCCCGAGTCACGCCTTACTGGAAACACTGCGCAGGCGGGTGCCACCTCGACCGCGACATACCGGCGATACTTCGCCAGGGTGGTTTTCAGGTCGAGGGACTGGAAACGATGTATCTCCCAGGCTGGCGGCCCGGGACCTTCAACTACTGGGGGTCGGCTACGCCGGGATGATCCAAGCAACCTCCGGTGTGACCGGACTCCAATCGACAGCTGGTGGCTAGTAGCTGGTGGCCGGTGGCTGGTGGCTTGGCCGGTGGCTGTTAGCTTTGGCTAATCGGGGTTCACCACCTGCCACCCACACCCAACCGTCATGCCTCCATCCGACCCTACGCCCCGCCGCTACACCGAGAAGGAAGTCGGCCTCATCCTCCGGCGGGCGACGGAACTGCAGCGCACTGAACCGACCGCACGCGACCAGTCGGACCTCACCTTGGCCGAGTTGGAAGAGATAGCGGTGGAAGCGGGGATAGACCCTCACCTGCTGCGGCGTGCGGCCCGAGATCTCGAGTATCAAGGGCCGACCACTTTCGGCGGACGGCTGGCGGGCGTGCCCCTGGTGATCCAGCTCGAGCGCGTCGTCGCCGGTGAGTATCCCGCCGAGCACCTCGACGAACTGATACCGGTCATCCAGGTGGCGACCGATGGACAGGGGCACGCCAGCGCCGTTGGCAAGACCCTGACATGGAACTCCCGCAGCGACAGCAAGCTCTCGTCACAGCAGGTGCTGGTGTCAGCCAACAACGGCGAGACCCTGATCCGCATCGAGGAACGCTATTCGGAATTGGCCGGGGCATTGTTCGGTGGCATCATGGCTGGCGTCGGTGGCGGCGCGGGACTCGGCCTGGGCGGTGCGCTCGCCGGAACGCTGGGATCGGTGGCGCTCGGCGTTCTGTTCCCGCTCGTCTTCATTCCCGGGTCCTACTTCATGGCCCGCGCCATCTTGGCCGCCAAGGTTGCCAAACGGCGGCGCGCGGCTGAGGGGCTGATGGAGGAATTGGTCGAGCGCGTGAGGCACCAGGTGGAGGGGGCGCTGCCACCGGGATCCTGACCGGCGGGTCCGTTCCATCCGGGGCCATGCAGCCCAGTTTGTCCCTGCCGCGTGCTTGCAGGCCTCCGGCAAGAGCCTGACCATGGCCTTCTACGCCGGTCGGATCATCCGCGAGCCGGCGATGGAGAATCCGACCCTCGTCGTGCTCACCGACCGCAACGACCTCGACGACCAGCTGTTCGGCACCTTCTCGCGCTGCAGCGAGTTGTTGCGCCAGCCGCCGGTGCAGGCAGAGAGCCGTGCGCACCTGCGCGAGCTGCTCAGCGTGGCTGCGGGCGGGGTGGTGTTCACGACCATTCACAAGTTCTTCCCCGAAGAGAGGGGCGACCGGCACCCGATGCTCTCCGATCGGCGCAACATCGTGGTCATCGCCGACGAGGCGCATCGCAGCCAGTACGACTTCATCGACGGCTTCGCGCGCCATATGCGGGACGCGCTGCCGGGCGCTTCCTTCATCGGCTTCACGGGAACGCCGATCGAGCTGCAGGACGCCAACACGCGCGCGGTGTTTGGCGACTACATCAGCGTCTACGACATCCAGCGCGCCGTCGAGGACGGCGCCACGGTGCCCATCTACTACGAGAGCCGGCTGGCGAAGCTGGCGCTCGATGAGGCCGAGCGGCCGAGGATCGACCCGGACTTCGAGGAGGCCACCGAGGGTGAGGAGGTCGAGCGCAAGGAGAAGCTCAAGACCAAGTGGGCCCAACTCGAGGCCATCGTGGGATCGGACAAGCGCCTCGCGATCCTCGCGCGGGACATCGTCGAGCACTTCGAGCAGCGGTGCGAGGCCATGGACGGCAAGGCGATGATCGTCTGCATGAGCCGGCGCATCTGCGTGGAGCTGTACCGCGAGATCGTGAAGTTGCGGCCGTCCTGGGAGAGCGAGGAAGACAACGATGGCGCCATCAAGGTCGTCATGACCGGCTCGGCGTCCGACCCTCCCGACTGGCAGCAGCACATCCGCAACAAGCCGCGGCGTGAGGCGCTGGCCAATCGCTTCCGGGACCCTGTCGATCCGCTGCGGCTCGTGCTCGTTCGCGATATGTGGCTCACCGGCTTCGACGCGCCGAGCCTGCACACCATGTACATCGACAAGCCGATGCGCGGGCACGGTCTGATGCAGGCCATCGCCCGGGTGAACCGCGTGTTCAGGGACAAGCCCGGTGGGCTCGTGGTCGACTACCTGGGGCTGGCCCACGAACTGAAGCAGGCGCTGGCCACCTACACCGAGAGCGGTGGCACGGGGCGCACGGCGCTCGATCAGGAGGAAGCCGTCGCCGTGATGCTGGAGAAGCACGAGGTGTGCTGCGGGCTTTTCCACGGCTTCGACTGGTCGAAGTGGACGTCGGGAACGCCGCAGGAGCGACTGGGACTGCTTCCCCCGGCCCAGGAGCATGTGCTCGCCCAAGAACACGGCAAGGATCGTTGTCTGCGCGCGGGCCGCGCCGCGTCGCAGGCCTTCGCCCCCGCGGTGCCGCACGAGGAGGCGCTGCGTATCCCCGATGCCGGTGCCTTCCTCCAGCCGGTCCCGGCCGTGCCCTC
>CAJVYZ010000038.1 GCA_913009915.1 uncultured Gemmatimonadota bacterium
GATCCGGCGCCCACCCGGTTCTCCCCTCTTTCCCACCACGACGCCCTTCCGATCTCGGCTTGGCCGACACCAGCTCGGCCGCGATAGCCTCATGATACTCGGTCGCCGAGGCCCCAAGTTCCAGCATCGTGCCAACGACCCAGACCAGCCGGTGTCCCTGTCGAAGACGTTCCGCCGTGGCGATCACGGCGCGGAACGACTCCGGATTGGCATTATAGCAGTCGTCCATGATGGTCAGACCGGCCTGGCGGCGAACGTCACCGCGCCCGCCGGGGAAGCGGACATCTTCCAGCACCGCGGCCGCGGCCAGCGGCTCGAGCCCCAACTCCCTGACGACCGCCCACGCCAACATGGCGTTGGCCGCCAGGTGCTTTCCCGGCCTGGGAATCCGAAAGCTCAGACCGTCGATTCGCACCACCGCGTGTCCGTCGGCGCCGAGCCCGATCGATTCGGGGACGACGTCGGTGTCGGCCAGCCCGGCTGTCACCACGCGCCCCGCCAAGGCCCTAGCTCCGGTTGCCAGTGCGGTTGGCTCGGGCCCTACGACGGCGAGGGGAACGTCGCGCACCAGTTCGAGCTTTTCGCACAACGCGCCCTCCTCCGATCCAAAGCCTTCCAAATGGGAGGCCCCCACATTGGTGATCACGCTGATCGTCGGGTCGATGATCTCGCGGGAGCGGGTGATCTCGCCCGGTACCGAAGCACCCGCCTCGAGCACCAGAGCCTGCGCGTCTGCCGGGGTCTGCAGAATGGTGAGCGGGATGCCGATCAGGTTATTGAGATTGGCGTGGGTGGCGTGGGTACGAAACCGGGTGCCGAGGACGGCCGCTACCATTTCCTTGGTGGACGTCTTGCCGTTGCTTCCGGTGATGGCCACCACCGGACCATCGATGGTGTCGCGGCGGTGCCGGGCCAGTCTGCCCAAGGCCACCAGAGTATCGTCGACCGGATACAGCCGCAGACCTTCCACCGGCAGCGTGCCGTGTTGCACGACCGCCGCCGAGGCACCTGCGTCACGCGCCGTGGCCAAGTACTCGTGGCCATCGAATCTCTCACCCGTCAGCGCCACAAACAGCGCGTCGGGGCCGAGGGTTCGAGTATCGGTCGAGATCTCGGAGAACGGCCTGGCCTGTTCCGCCAGGGGCTCGATACCGAGGGCGGCACACACGAACGACTCGGACCAGGGCCCGGTCACGGTCCGACCAACTCCCGGACGATGGCCGCCTCATCGAACGCCACTCGTTCCGTGCCGATGATCTGATACGTCTCGTGTCCCTTGCCGGCCAACACCACAGTGTCGTCGCTCGCGGCCGCAGATATGGCGGCGGCGATCGCCTCTCGGCGATCGACGATCCTGAGATGGTCTGCCCCTCCCATGCCCCTCTCGACATCATCGAGAATGGCCTCGGCGTCTTCGGTACGAGGGTTGTCCGACGTCAGCACCGGAAGGTCGGCCAATTCCGTCACTATCCGGCCCATGATCGGCCGTTTCCCCCGGTCGCGATCGCCGCCACAGCCGAACACCACTATCAACCGACCCGCCACCAATGGCCGGAGTGCCTGCAACACGCGCTCCAGTGCGTCGGGGGTATGGGCGTAGTCGCGCAGCACGGGACACGGGCGATCGCTGATGCGCTCCATCCTGCCCGGGACCTGGGGTGCGGAAGCCAGACGCCGCACCACCGTGTCGAGGTCCTCACCCAGAGCCAGGGCACCGGCGGAGGCCGCCAAGGCGTTGTGCACGTTGAACCCGCCCATCAGCGGGAGATGCACCATCCGGGTCCCGTAGGTTCCGGACAACTCGAAGTTGCCGCCGGTGGCCTCCAACAGGATGTGCGACGCCCGCACGTCCGCATCAGCGTGCTCGCCGAACGACACCGTCCGCGGGCCACGCACCTCACCCCACGCCGGGTCGTCGCGGTTCACCACGGCGACGCCGTCCAGCTCCAGATACTGGGCCAAGCGCAGCTTGGCGTCCCGGTAGGCTTCCATGGTGCCGTGATAATCGAGGTGATCGCGGCTGAGATTGGTGAACAGCGCCTCGGCAAACTGGAGACCGTCCAGACGGCCCTGGTCGAGGCTGTGGGACGACGTCTCCATCACCACCTGGCTAACCCCACTTCTGGCCAGGGATGCGAGTGTTGCCTGGAGATCGACGGGTCCCGGCGTGGTCAGCACACCGGCGGTGGATGCCACCGACCGGCCGCTCCCGTCGAGTGCGCCCAGGGTACCGATACTCCCGACCGCTCCCTGCGCGTTGAGCAAGTGCCGCAGCAACATGGTGGTGGTGGTCTTCCCGTTGGTGCCGGTAACTCCAATCAAGGCGAGCCCGGCGGCCGGCCGGCCATACCACAACTCAGCCACCACCTGCGCGGCACGCCGGGCGTCGCCGACGATCGCCTCGGGCACCGCACCGCCGGCCTCCGGCCGCTCTCCGATGACCGCCGTAGCGCCCTGACCGATGGCGTGCTGGACGAATTCGTGGCCGTCGGTAACGCTACCAGGCAACGCCAGGAACAGGTCGCCGGACGATACCGCGCGACTGTCCGTGGCGAGCCCGCCCACCAACGGAGAGCCACCGCTGCAGGACACCAGGAGCCCGGCCCGCTCGAGAGCGGTGATCAGGGCATCCCAGGCGGGAGTCACGCTTCCGCCCAAACTAATTGGTCCATATGATGACCTTCCCGCCCCGGGTAAGGGTCTGCCCACCGGCTGGGGCCGCTTGTACGATCCGGTCGCCGGTTCCCTTGAGGGACACCCGGAATCCGAGCCGGTGCAATTGCAACACGGCCTGCCGCACCGTCAGTCCCATCACCTGGGGAATTTCGACGCCCGGTTCGGCAGATTCCTCGCTGGCGACCGGGGGCCAACTTCTCACCACCGTGGCCACTGATTCGTCCGCCGGGTCTGGCGTCGGGCTCACCGACCCGGTACCCAGCGAAACCGACGGTTCGACGAACCGCGATCGATCGATGGCGATTCTCCTGGCGGCAAGCGCCTCGTTGAGCATGGTGCGCACGACCGGGGCGGCCACCGACCCGCCGAAATACTGGTGACGCGACCGGTCGACCTTGACGATGATGACCAGCTGAGGATCGTCCGCCGGGAACAAGGCGGCAAACGAGGCCCGGTGCGCGTTGATGTACCTGCCTCCCTCAATGATCCTGGTGGTGCCGGTCTTGCCCATCAATGGGTAGTTGGCCAACTGGCCCCGACCGCCGGTCCCACCCTCTCCCACCGCGCCGCGGAGATACTCCCGCAAGTCGGCGGCGATGCCGGACGACACGGCCCGGCGAACCGGTTCCGGTCGGTGCCGGTACACCGTCTCTCCGTCGGGTGAGCGGATTTCGAGCACCAGGGTGGGCGTGAGCAGGACGCCGTCGTTGGCGATGACACCGTAGGCCGCGGCCAGTTGGAGGGGCGTCACATCGAACTCATAACCCATGGCGATGCTCGCTCGGCTAATCCGAGGTTGCCACTGATCGGGCTGTCGCAGCGTCCCCCGCGACTCCGACGGAAACCCGATCCCAGTGAGACTCCCGAAACCGAACGCGCGGAGCATGTCGAACTGCTCTGCCGGGCTCAACCGCTGGGCCAACTTGGCCATGACGATGTTGCTGCTGACTTGCACCGCTTCCGCCAGATTGAGGAAGCCGGGCTCCTTGTGCTCGTCGACGATGGTGCGCCAGTGGCTCGCCCGGCTGGGTTCATCGACCAGCGGCATGCGCCAGCGACCGTTTTCACCGCTTTCCCGGACCGAGGAATCCACCCGTTGGTACGCCAGCAACGCAGCCGCCGTGAACAGTTTGGCGGTCGACCCCGGCTCGAACGTGGTGGTGATGGCGGAAGGAGACGCGGTAGTCCCCCCTGCTGTTCGAGATGCCACCGCCAGGAGTTCGCCGGTCGCCGGATCGAGGAACACGACGTCCCCGCCCTCGGCCTCCATCCGGTCGATGACGGAGACGAGTCCCCGCTCGGCAATGTCTTGCAGTTCTGCGTCGAGAGTCAGATAGACATCATGCCCGGGAACGGGATCGTCTACCCGGCGCCCGGGAGAGGAGTAGCGCCGCCCACGTGAGTCGCGCAGGAGAACCGCCTCGCCCGCAACGCCGGCGAGGAGCGAGTCGAGCGACAACTCCAGGCCGCCCAGGGCACGCCCGTCGGCGTCGAGCCGCCCGATGATGGCACGTGCCAGATCTTCCGAAGGATGGAACCGCAGCAGTTCCGGCTCGGGATGCACCCCGCGAAGCCCGCGCAACGGCTCGATGTCGGACGCGGTATAGGGACCCCGGTAGTAGACCCAGTCACGCCCTGACCGCAGATCCCGTCGGACTCTTGCCACGGACAGCCCCAACCGCCGGGCCAGTATGCGGGAGGCGCTGTCGACATTGTGCAATTCGTTCGGCGCCACCCCCAGGTGGTAGTACTCGTGGGTAATGGCCAGCGGTTCGCCGCGGCGATCGAAGATGGTGCCCCGGCGGGCCGGGAGTGGTTGGCGGACCAGCAGTTGGGCTCGCGCCTTCTCCGTCCACCGCCGACCCTCGACCAACTGGATCTGGGCCGCTCGGGCCAGGACACCGAGCAGCACCAGCCCAAAGATGCCTTCCAACACTAGAATGCGGTTCGCGGGCTTGGCCATCAGCGGTCACCTTCGGCCGGTGGCTGCCTGAAGAGCACGTATTCCGTGTCACTCGGGCGGTGAAGTCCCAGACGGCGCTCGGCCTCGGGGACGAGCACTTCACGACTCGACGCCAAGCGGATGCGGCGAATCAGTTCCGCTCGCTCGGCCTCCAGCGTCAGGCGCTGCTGACGGAATTCGGCTAGGCGACGGGCAGTCCGGTAGCTGGCCGTGTCACGGGCGATCACGATGCCTGCGATCGCCAGGAACAGCGCCAACCACAATGCCAGCCAGTGTCGCCCTTTAGGTTTCATGCTCGCTCACCTGGAAGATCCTGAGCTTGGCGCTCCGGGCCCGCGGGTTGGCCTCCACTTCGGGGCCGGCGGGCACGATCGGTTTCCGGGACGTCAGCCGCCCCAAGGGCCGGCCTCGGCAGGTGCATAGGGGTTGATGAGGGGGACACACGCATGCCCGGGCCCACTCCCGAAAGGCGTGCTTGACCACCCGGTCTTCCCCCGAATGATAACTGATCACGGCCAGACACCCACCCACCAGCGCGTCCCGCAACTCCGGGAGCGCTCGTGACAAGCCCGCCAGTTCGTCGTTGACGGCGATGCGGATGCCCTGGAAGATTCGGGCGAAGTCTCCCGGGCCCGAACGCGGGCCGAGGACGGCCCGAATGGCATTGACGAGATCGTCACTGGTGGCAAACGGCTGCCGGGTCCTGCGGCGGTCGATCTCGCGAGCCAGCCGTCTGGCGCGGCGTTCGTCAGCGTACTCGGCCAACACTTGCTCGAGCTCGCCGAGCGGCCACTCGTTGAGCAGTTCGGCGGCAGTCACTCCCTCGGTGCCCATGCGCATGTCCAGGACTGCACCGGGCCGGAAAGTGAAGCCGCGGGCCTCTTCGTCGAGTTGGCGGGAAGACACTCCCAGGTCCAGCAGGATGAAATCGGGGCCGAAGGCCCGAATGGCGTCGAGCGCCTGTGGGTCGCTGTAGACCGTGGTCAGGAGGGTGGCTCCTGGGCCTAGGCGGGCTCTGGCAATGGCGATGGCAGCCGGGTCGCGGTCGATGCCGAGGATCTGCGTCCCCGGGCGCAACGCGAGGGCCACGGAGTGCCCCCCGTCGCCCACGGTACAATCCACCACGCGGGTGGCGCCTTCTGCTGCCCGAAGCACCTCGTCGAGGAGCACGGGTTCATGGTATGCGGTCAGATCGACGACTCCGCGGCGGAACCGAGGGTTAAATACGAGGACACCCCGCACGGCATCCGCGCGGGGTGTTTGGGTCCTGGGAACGGGGCTGACGGGACTCGAACCCGCGACCTCCGCAGTGACAGTGCGGCACTCTAACCAAGCTGAGCTACAGCCCCCTGGCTGAAAGCATCACAATATAGACGGGGCACTGGTGTGGAGGAACCCCCGCCTAGCGGCCCGATCCCGTGCCGGCACCGTCGCAGTAGGCGCCGAGCATGGACTCGACCCGAGGCTGGTACTGGTCGACGTAGCCGAGGAACGTGTCCACCTGATCCGGGTTGGTCTCGCGCCCGGCGGCCAACGCGCCGGCGGATTCCTTCAGCAACTGATCCATCTGCCTTGCCAGTTCGCAGGACTTGGTGGCTTCCGCTTCTTCGTCGAGCGCCGGCACCATCAGGAAGGTAGACAACCCGAGAATGTAGCTGGCGGTTCGGGTAATGGCCGGTTGGTCGTCCGCGGCCAACTCGATGGCCTTGCGGGATCCTTCGGCCGCCCCTTCGAGATCCCTCGGTTTCTGCAACAGCGGCAGCGCGCCGGTGATCAGGATGGTGGCGCCGTTCAACCGTACGGCCTCGTCGCCTTGGGCGGCGGCGAAATCAACGAAGGTGATGGCGTCGATGATACGCCGGTCATCGGCGAGGGCTTTGGCCGTCTTGAGGAACGCCATGACCGCGGTGGGGTCGAGTTGGTGCAGCCTCGTCGTGACCACGATGGCACTGTCGAGCGCGCCCGCCGATGCGTAGGCGCTGGCCAGCTGTTCGAGTAGCGTCACATTCGTCGGGAAGCGCCCGGAACCGATCTGAGCGAAGCGGAGCAACTGCACGGTATCTTCGGCGGCTTCGGCGAACACCATCACCTTGAGAAAGTAGGTGGAGTCAACCGCCAGAGTGTCGATTTCGTACAACATGGCCAAGGCGGCCAAAGCTTCAGGCATCTGGCCGGCCACGGCATGGGCGTTGGCCTTCAGGTCATAGAAATCGGGATTGAAGGGGTCGCGCGCGATACCGGCGTCGGCGATCGCCACGGCGGCTTCGGGGCGGCCATACTGGTTGAACAGCTTGATGGCGTTTTGCCGGAGAGCCTCGTTTGTCGGAGCAATCAACAACATGGACTGGAACGACTCGATCACCATGGCCGTGTCACCCAGGGCCTCGTACTCCTCGGCCAACATGGTGTAGGCCGGAAGGCTCAGCGGGTCGCCTTCCACCGCGCGGCGCAGGTGGGAGATGACTGAATCGGCCGGCTGGCCGGAGGCCTTGGCCATTTGCGCCAGACACACTTCTGCCAGCCCCTGATTGGGTACCCGCTTGAGCGCCTTGTCGGCCGCTTTCGCGGCGTCGCGCTGCTTGTCGGGCGTACGGGCGAGCTCGGTGCACTGCTTGGCGTCCTTGTAGGCCTTGATCGGGTCTTTGAAATCGTCGGCCAGATCCTTGGCAAAGTCTTCCAGCGTTTCGCCGGCAGACTGGGTCCGGGAAACGACGTAGCCCGCGTCGTCGCTCACTCCGGCAAACCGAGTAGTCACCGAGAAGCGACCGTCCTGCTCGCGCTTCATGGCGCTGAGCACGATGGTCCGCGCGTTCAACTGCTTGGCGAACAACAAGGAGACGTTGTTGTCGAGGATGGCGTCTTGCGGGTAACCCCACTGCACCAGGGCCTCGTTCATTTGCTCCCGAGAAATGATCTGGAAGTCGCTCCCCGCGGCCCGGCTCATCCGCTCGCGCAGATCGGCGCCCAAGGCTACCGCCGCCGCCGAATCGGCCGAGGCGAACACGTACGGCGTGGCCACCATCATCCTGGGCGCTGCCCGAACTATGCCGCTGCGGCCGCCACCGGAAGGGATTTGGCTCGCAACCGGCGCCGCGAGGACGACGCCAAGTGCCAAGACCATCATTATGGGATTCAAGCGCATTCCATCAGCCTCCAACGGACCCGCTGTACCTCCGGGCGCGCCTGCCCTCGGGGAGCGATTCACGAGTTCACGACCTCAATAAGTACGGCCTGCCGAGTCAACCAAATGGGCGAAGAGGGATTCGAACCCCCGACATCCTGCTTGTAAGGCAGGCGCTCTGAACCAACTGAGCTATTCGCCCGAACGTTCCGGGCAGCCGGCGCCATCAAACCCACTCGCGCCCGCAAGCTACAGAGCGATGCCCAATGGAAACAGCACGCAGTACCCCAGAACCAACAGTACCGCGGCCGCGCTCGCGCTGCCAGCACCCAACAACAAATATCCCCCGGTGAGGGACACCATCGCCGCCCCGAGGAGAACGACATTGCGTCGCCCCAGCGAGGAGCGGCGGGTGGAACCACTAGAAGCCTGATTGGACATAAGCCTGGAGATTAGTCGTCCGTCAGGGCGAGGTCAAGCTCGACGCCACTCGCCCCACTCCCCCTAAGTTCACACGCCGCAGTCGCTTGCCTATGCTTCATGGCAACGGACGTGCCACCGGATGATTGCAGCACAGTGCAGTTCTCCCAGCCCCCCCACTCAGTCATCGGGACCAGACTGTCCTTCCTGGGGGACGGTCGTGCCCTCCCCACCAGAGGTGTCCGTATCACTGTGCCATTCGGCTACATCCCAGCCGTGGTCCAGGGCCGCCCGGCGGGGCCGGTCGCGGCGGCGGCGCTGCCAGTGCGCCACCAGGACGACGGCGGCGAGAATCAGCCACATCCCTCCCGCCGCCAACCAGGTGAGAAAACTGTAGCGCCGGCGCACGGTCTTCTGCCACACGAGTTCGAACCCACCCGGGGTATATCCGGTCGTCGCGATCACGGCGGCCTCGAATCCGTAGCCTCCACGCAGTCGGTCGAACAATGGCGCCAGTGTCCTGGTGGGATTGCGGCGAGCCAGTTCCAGGACGGCCGTGATGGCCAGCGCGTAGGCGGTACCCGCCGTGAAACTAGAACCCCTGAGCGCCGAGTTCAGTTCCTCCAGGGACGGCACCCGACGACGAATGACGGTCACGTTCAATCCCCAGCCATCCAGACGGCCAAACTCGCCGGCGGCCCAACCGGCGTACCCTTCGTCGAACCACAGCGGCACTCGTCCCTCCACCATTTGGTGGAGGGCCAGATGGGCCATTTCGTGCCGCAGAGTTTCCCGAACGGCATCGTCGTCGGCTCGGAGCACGATGGTGCGCGACTGGGGGAACGCTAGGCCGACCCCCCAGTTGGGCACGCGACCGCGGGCCAGCCGGCTGAATTCGTCATCGTCGGGGACGAGAATCAGCCGCACGGCGCCAAGATCGACCCGGCCCAGCGCGGGCCACTCAACCGGTCGGTCGGCCACCTCAGCTAGGGCAATGGCCAAATCGGCGTCACCAGCCCAACTGACGGCGGTGACGTCCCCGACCTGAGTTGCGGTCGGTTCCGCCGGCTGTTGCAGGAGACCGAGAATCAGGACGAACTGGAGCGCGGGATCTCACCTCCCGAATCGACCAGCTCGACCATTTCCTGGCAGCGTTTGCCCCAGGGATTGAACTTGTTGGCCTTGAATCCATCGGCCCAGGTTTCGCGGGCCGCCTCTCGCTCACCGGCGAACCACTGGGCACGGCCCAACTCGAAGTAGGCCTCGACGAGATTGGGTCCCAATTCGAGGGTCTTGGAGAGGAAGGACTGCGCGTCCTGGTACATCTCGCGTTCGAGGTAGACGAGGCCGAGGTAGAAGTGGGCGTACAGCGTTGCCTTGCGATCATTGGCCAGCCGGATGGCCTTGGACAGATGCTCGATCGACTCGCCGAAGATGCCCTTCTTGAGGCAGATATACCCCACGTTGATCCGCGCGAGCGAGTTGGCCGGTTCCTTGGTGAGGACCTTGGAGAACGTCGCGAGGGCATCGTCGTAGTCTTCGTTGAGCATCTGGGCCCACCCGAGGAGCGACCGCGCCTGGGTATCGTCCGGGGCCAACGACAGTGCCTTGTTGAGCGCCTGAATGGCACCGGTGTGGTCGCCGAGTGAAATCAGGCTCCACCCCTTCTCGATATAGGTGGAAGCCCCGAGATGGTCGGCGTGCACCGCCGGCCTGGCGCCGGTGAATTGGGGGGCCTGGGCCCCGTCAGCGGTTCCCGACAGCTGCTTGTAGCGCTCCACCAGGGTCCGGATGTTCTCCTTGAGCCCGGTGAGGTCTGACAGCGCGCCGTCGACTTCCTTGAAATAGGCGATGATCTCGCGCTTCACCGCCTCGCGTTCGGCCTGGGCAACGGCTTGTTCCAGTCGCCGCTCGATGTCCCCGTACCGGGCGCGCAGTTCGGCAAGCCAGGACTCGGTCATTGGCCAGGGTCCTCCGCAGATCGGCTGTTCCCGGTTTCTTCCAGTTGCAGCCGTTCCCTGGAATTGAACAGCTTTCCCGCGTTCAACATGACGACCGTGTCGCTACCGTGCGTCAACATGCCTGCGATGTATTGCGCGGCTAGGCCGCGCACCATCTTGGGCGGAGTGCTGATGGACGCCACATCAACCCGGTGTACATCGAGCACCCGGTCGACCAGGACCGCCACGGGATGTTCATCCACACGAATGACTATCAGTCTGCTCTCCTCGCCGATCTCCGGCGCGACACTCAGTCTCTTGCGCAGGTCGACGACGGGCATGACGTCATCACCGTAGGGAAAGATCGGAAGAGCGTCGTGTAGGGAAAGAGTGTAGATCTCGGTGGTCGCCGTATCATTAAAAAAAAAAATATCGTCACTCCCTTCAGGTTTGCCTTTATGCTACTCTGTCCTATGACGGCTCCCCTCGCTTTCCTTCTTCTCTTCCGTTTATTGCTGCCGTTCGTGCTTATTATGTTCATCCACTCACCATTCACCCGTGCCGTCTCGTCC
>CAJVYZ010000039.1 GCA_913009915.1 uncultured Gemmatimonadota bacterium
GAGTATACTTGAGATCTATCATCAACTCTAAACAGAATTGTTTGAGAAAAATTTTCTATTAACTTTTTTTTGTTTTTTTTGTATTTTTCTTTTTTTTTTCAAGCAGAAGACGGCATACGAGATATATCAGTGTGACTGGAGTTCAGACGTGTGCTCTTCCGATCTGCTGACGATGTGGTCCCAAGCCGCGTCGATGTTGGACGCGTTGACTACGATCATCAGCTTGTCGTCGAACCGGTACACTGTGCAATCGTCGATGAAGGTTCCCGCGGGGGTGAGAATGGCGGAGTACTGCACCTCGCCAGACTTGAGGGCCGCGACGTCGTTGCAGGTGACCCGGTTGACGAGGGCGTTCCGGTCCGGGCCGGTGATTTCGAACTCGCCCATGTGCGAGACGTCGAAGATCCCCACACCGGTCCGCACCGCCTTGTGCTCGGCCAGAATGCCGGTCGGGTACTGCACCGGCATTTCGTACCCGGCAAACGGCACCATCTTCCCGCCGAGTTCGAGGTGCACCGCGTGGAGCGGCGTGTGCCTGAGAGTCTCGTTGTCGGACATGATCAGGTCTCCAGCAGCTCGGCCATCAGGGCCTTCTGCACGTGCAGTCGGTTCTCGGCTTCGTCCCACACTCGGGACTGCGGGCCGTCGATGACGCTACCGGTGACCTCCTCGCCGCGGTGGGCCGGTAGGCAGTGGAGAAAGATGGCGTCCGGGTCCGCCTTGGCCATCAGGGCATCGTCGACCAGGTAGCCCTGGAAGGCCACTTGCCGGGCCTCGGCCTCCGCTTCCTGGCCCATGGAGGCCCACACGTCGGTGGTGACGACATGGGCTCCTGCTACGGCCTCTTCCAGGTCTTCGGTGATGCTGATGGAGGTGCGGTCCTTGTTGCGGTCGAACACGTCCCGATCGGGTTCGTACCCTTCGGGACACGCCAACCGGAGTTCGAATCCGAGGGTACCGGCCGCGTTGATCCAGCTATTGGCCATGTTGTTGCCGTCGCCGATCCAGACCACGGTCTTTCCTTCCCACCCGCCGATGTGTTCCCGCATGGTGAGCAAGTCGGCCAGGATCTGGCACGGATGCAGCAGGTCGGTCAGTCCGTTGATGACCGGGATGGAGGCGGTGGCGGCCAGCTCCTCGACTTCCGCATGGGCGAAGGTCCGGATCATGATGATGTCGAGGTAGCGCGAGAGCACCTTGGCCGTATCCGCGATCGGTTCTCCCCGGCCCAGCTGGATGTCCCTCGACGACAGGAACAGGGCGTGGCCGCCAAGCTGGTACGCGCCGACTTCGAACGAGACGCGGGTGCGGGTCGAGCTCTTGGTGAAGATCATGCCCAGCGTGCGCCCGGCGAGCGGCTTGCCGGTGTCGCTCCCGTCCTTCATCCGGGCGGCGACATCCAACAGGTGGCTCAGGTCGTCGGCGGAGAAATCGGGGATGGCGAGGAAGTCACGCTTCGGCATGGCCGTCCTGAGGTGGAGAGTGGTGTTCTGGCTGGGCTGATTCTAGCGCAGGCGGAGGGGCCGGGCAAGGACAGTGAACCCGGCGGGGGGGCACTAGAGGATATAGCGCCGGAGATCCTCGTCCTCGACCACGGAGGCGAGTCGGTCCCGCACCGTGTCGGCATCGTAACGGACCTGCTTGTCGGGGAACTCGGGGAGCCGGAACAGCAGGTCTTCCATGAGCGTCGCCATGACCGTGTGCAGCCGGCGCGCGCCGATGTTCTCCATCCGGTCGTTGGCCAGGCCCGCCACCCGGGCAACCTCCCGTACGGCGTCGTCCGCGAAGGTCAGCTCGACGCCCTCGGCGGCCACCAGCGCGGCGTATTGTTTGGTAAGGGAGTTCTCCGGCTCGGTCATGATGCGGATGAAGTCGTCTTCGGTGAGCGGCTGCAGTTCCACCCGGATGGGGAATCGCCCCTGCATCTCCGGGATCATGTCCGACGGCTTGCATGCGTGAAACGCGCCCGCCGCCACGAACAGAATGTGGTCGGTGCGCACGAAGCCGTAGCGGGTCTGGACCGTCGACCCCTCCACGATCGGCAGAAGATCGCGCTGGACGCCTTCCCGGGAGATATCCGGCCCGGTCTGGCTCCGCTCGCCGACGATCTTGTCTATTTCGTCGATGAAGATGATGCCGTGGTTCTCGGACCGGTCGAGCGCCTCGTTGACGATGTCGTCCATGTCGACCATGCGGCGCAGCTCTTCATCGATCAGAATTCTCCGGGCTTCCGGGATGCGCGCCGTGCGACGCTTCTTGCGCTTGGGCAACATCTCCTGGAGCAACTCCGTGAAGTTGATGTCCTGGCCTTCGATCCCCTGGGGAGGCTGCATCGCCTCGAGCAACGGAAATCCTTGGGGCGTCACCTCGATCTCCACTTCGCGGTCGTCAAGCTTGCCATCGCGCAGGAGCTTCCGGAGTTTTTCCTGCGTCTCGACCCGCCGTTCCGCTTCCGCCGGCCCGGCCTTCTCGGCCTGCGCCTCGCCGCTGGGTGACACGACGAACACCGCGCCCTCCCCCGCGTCAGCTTCCGCCGACTTGCGTACCGGCGGCGGTGCGGCCGGCGGCAGGAGAATATCGATGAGCCGGTCATCGGCCCGGCCCTCCGCCTGCGGATAGACCTCATCCTCTCGCTCGCCGCGGACCATGGTGATCGCCACGTCGACCAGATCGCGCACCATCGACTCGGCGTCGCGGCCAACGTACCCCACCTCGGTGAACTTGGAGGCCTCCACCTTGAGAAACGGGGCGCCGGCCAGGCGGGCCAGCCGCCGGGCGACCTCGGTCTTCCCCACACCCGTCGGACCGATCAGGATCAGATTGTTGGGCGTGATCTCATCGCGGATGCCCTCCGGCGTGCGGGCCCGGCGCCATCGATTGCGGATGGCAATGGCGATCGCTTTCTTGGCGGCGTCCTGCCCCACGATGAACCGGTCCAACTCGGCCACGATCTGCCGGGGCGGGAGTTCCTCGAGCCAAGGAGTCGGTTCGGACTCGACCTGGGAATTGTCCACCGTCGGGTCGGTCATGAACCCAACTCGACGATGGTGATGGTCGTGTTGGTGAACACGCAGATCTCCGCGGCGATGGTGAGGGACTGCTCGACGATGTCGCGGGCACTCAATCCGTCACGGCTGATCAATGCCCGGGCGGCGGCGAGGGCGTAGTTGCCGCCGGATCCGATCGCCAACAATCCGTCGTCCGGCTCGATCAGTTCTCCGGTGCCGCTGATGAGGAAGGTATGCGCCTCATCGGCCACCACCAGGAGCGCCTCCAACCGCCGGAGCACACGGTCGCTGCGCCAGTCCTTGGCGAGCTCCACCGAGGCCCGCGGCAGGTTACCGGGGTACCGGTCGAGCTTCTCTTCAAACTTCTCGTACAGCGTGAGCGCGTCGGCCACAGACCCGGCGAATCCGGCCAGGACCTTGCCGCCCTTCAAGGTGCGCACCTTGGTGGCCCGGCTCTTGACTACGGTGTCGCCGATACTGACTTGGCCGTCACCGCCGAGCGCTACCTTGCCGTCTTTGGTCACCGCCAGGATCGTGGTACCGCGAAACTCACTCATCGTGCCCCCCAGAATATCGAATATCGAATGCCCGGAATATCGAATAACGAAGTGAATTCGCGGCGGACCCCACTTCGATATTCGATATTCCTGGCATTCGATATTCCTGGCATTCATTATCCCTCAGGCCCTGGGATGCGCGTCGCGATAAACCCGCTTAAGCCGCTCCACGCTGGTATGCGTATAGATCTGCGTAGTACTAAGCGAGGCGTGGCCCAGCAACTCCTGCACCGCCCGAAGATCCGCACCGGCATCCAACAGGTGCGTAGCGAACGTGTGCCGCAGCGAGTGAACGCTCGCCTCGTCTTCGCCGACCGCGGCGAACAACGCCTGCATCCGCCGCTGCACGGTCCGGGCCGTCAGCCGCCGGCCGTGCCCGCCCACGAACACCGCCGGCTGGCGCACGCCTCCTCCCTGCTCCTCGACGGCCCGGTCCCTTAGGGGAAGGTAGCGGCGCAGCGCCCGTGAGGCCTTGGAACCAAGCGGCACGATGCGCTCTTTCCGCCCCTTGCCGACCACCTTGACCTGGTCACCCAGAAGGTCGAGCCGGTCGAGGTCTAGCCCGCTCAACTCGGCGAGGCGCATCCCGGTAGCGTAAAACAACTCCAACATGGCCAGGTCGCGCAATGCCAGAAACTCGTCTCCCGACGCGCGGGCCTCGGCCAGGGTGAACAAATCGTCCATTTGCTGCCGGCCCAGCGGGGTCGGCAACCGCTTGTCGATCCGGGGAACCCGGGCGGCCTTGGCGATGTTGACGGCCACCCGCTCATTCAGCTGCAGGTAGCGGTAGAAGGAGCGGACCGAGGACAGAGCCCGGGAGGCGGAACGCTTGGCCAGACCGTTCCGCTGCAACTCCCCCAGGAAGCCGCGCACGCCGGTCCGGTCGACTGTGTCCCACGACCATGCCCCGCCGTAGTGGGCGTCGCAGAACGCGGTAAAGCGCGTCAGGTCGCGGGCGTAGGCCTTCACCGTGTTGGGCGAGTACTGACGCTCCTTCTCGGCAAACGCCAAGAAGCCGGCCACATCGGACGCGGTGGTCACAGCTCGGCCACCCAGCGTTCCATGTCGACCAATGCCCGTTCAGCCATCAGGTCCTTTTTCTCCTTCTTCTTGACCTTGCCCGGCAGCGGATCGACCAGACCGAAGTTGGCGTTCATCGGCTGGAAGTGCCGCGGGTCTGCTTCACGAAGATAGCGGTACAGCGCGCCCAGCATGGTGGTCGGCGGCGGGAGTACCGCATCCCGGCCCCCTAGGCGGCGTGCCAGGTTGATCCCCGCCAGGAGGCCCGTGGCCAATGACTCGGTGTAGCCCTCGACACCGGTCAGTTGCCCGGCGAAAAACAGGAGATCGTCGCCCGGGGCGGTGAGCGCCGGACTCAGGACCGCGGGCGTCTTGAGATAAGAATTCCGGTGTAGGCTGCCGTACCGCAGATACTCGGCCCCAGCCATCCCGGGGATCATGCCGAACACTTTCTTCTGTTCGGGAATGCGCAGGCGAGTCTGGAAGCCGACCAGGTTCCACATGTTGCCCAGCCGGTCTTCCCGGCGGAATTGCACCACGGCGTGCGGTTCGCGGCCGGAACGGGGATCGGGGAGGCCCACCGGTTTCATGGGGCCGAACCGCAGGGTCTCCGGTCCGCGGCGGGCAGTTTCCTCGATCGGGAGACAGCCCTCGAAGTAGGCGACCTGGTCGAAGTCGTGGCCCTCGTGCTGGTCGGCGGCCACCAGGGCGTCGATGAATGCCCGGTATTCCGACGCCGACATCGGTGCGTTGAGGTAATCGTCCCCGTCACCCTTGCCGTAGCGTGACATGGCGTAAAGCGCGTCGTGGTCGAGCGATTCGTTGGCCACGATCGGCGCGATTGCGTCGAAGAACGCCAGCGACGTTTCGCCGAGGGTCTCGGCGATGACATCGGCCAGCGCCGGAGACGTGAGCGGCCCCGTGGCCACCACGCCGGGACTTGGCAGCGAGCGAATTTCCTCGCGCACTACGGTAATCAGCGGGTGTGCCGTGATGCGACCGTCCACCGCCTGGGCGAACAGCGCGCGATCGACCGCGAGCGCCGAGCCGCCGGGGACCCGTGCCTCGTCGGCGCACGGGAGGAGTAGGCTCCCCAGCAACCGCAACTCAGCCTTGAGGAGGCCGTGGGCGTTCCGTACTTCGGTCGATTTGAAGGTGTTGCTGCAAACCAACTCGGCGAGGCGGTCGGTCTGGTGGGCGGGGGTCCGCACCACCGGCCGCATCTCGAACAAGGTAACGGGGACGCCCCGTTCGGCCAGCGCCCAGGCGGCTTCGCACCCCGCCAGGCCACCGCCGACGATGGTGGCGGTCACCCCAGCGAGGCCTCCTCAGGATCCAGCGTGACTTCGACGTGCCCGCATTTCATGCAGGTGAGCCGGTCACCCTCGGCCTTGGTGGACTTCTTCTCCATCCCCTCCCAGCCGCAGGACGGGCACTTCGTCGGCTCAGGCTTGTTCCAGGTGGAGAAGTCACAATCCGGGTAGCGGCCACAGCCGTAGAACGTGCGGCCCTTCTTGGTTCGCCGGGCTACCAGATCGCCGGTGTCGCACTGGGGACACTTGACCCCGATGGGAATTGACCGGGTGCCCTTACACTTGGGATAGGTGGTACACGCGAGGAACTCGCCGAATCGTCCGGTCTTGATGACCATGGGCGAATTGCACAAGTGGCACACTTCGTCCGTCGGTTTGTCGGGCACCTTGTCCTTCTTGATGGGACGGGTGTGCTTGCAATCGTCGGGATAGCGCGTGCAGGCAATGAAGGGGCCGAACCGGCCGCTGCGGACCTTGAGGGGGGCCTGGCACTCGGGGCACTTCTCCTTGGCGAGATCTTGCAGACCATGTGTTTCCATGACCAGCGCGTCGATATCGACCGCGTCGAGCGCCTTCATGAACGGTCCGTAGAAGTTCTCTAGGACCTTCTGCCACTCCAATTCGCCTTCCTCCACCCGGTCGAGTTCGTTCTCCATTTCGGAGGTGAACTCGACGTTGAAGATTTCGGGGAAGCGGGAGACCATCACCTTTTCCACGGTTTCGCCCAACTCGGTGGGGAAGAACCGCCGCTGTTCCAGCCGGACGTAGTCACGGGCCGTAAGCGTGGAGATGATGGAACTGTAGGTGGACGGCCGGCCAATGCCCGCTTTCTCCAGTTCCTTGACCAAGCTGGCTTCCGAATACCTAGGCGGCGGCTGGGTGAAGTGCTGGTTGGGAGTTATCTCGCGCAGTTCTACCTGATCGCCCTTGACCAGTTCGGGAATCTGCGGGAGGTCGTCCATCGTCCGACCCTCTTCTTTTTCGTGCCCTTCCGTGTAGACCCGATGATAGCCGTCGAACCGCATGACCGACCCGGTGGCGCGGAACAAATAGCGTCCCAGTTCGAAATCGATGATGGTCATGTCGTACGCGGCCGGCGGCATCTGCGAGGCCAAGAAGCGCTGCCAGATCAGGGTGTACAGTCTCAACTGGTCCTTGTCGAGGTGCTGACGCAGCGTGTCGGGGTGTCGAGGAACGTCGGTCGGCCGGATTGCTTCGTGCGCGTCCTGGACCCGGCTCCCCTTCTTGGACTTGTGCACAACGGGTTTCTCTGGAAGGTAGCGGTCGCCGTACTGCTGGCCGATGTATTCCCGTGCCGCGGCTATGGCGGTATCCGACACCCGAACCGAGTCGGTCCGCATGTAGGTGATCAGACCGATGGGCCCGTCGCCGGCGTCGATCCCCTCGTACAGGGTCTGAGCCGCCCGCATGGTTCGCCTAGACGAAAAACCGAGCTTCTTGGCCGCTTCTTGCTGTAGCGTGCTGGTGGTGAACGGAGCTCCAGGCCGCTTATGCCGGCGCTTGTGCTGCACCTCGGACACGATGAAAGGCTGCCCTACCACAGCATCGACCACCGCCCGTGCCTCGGCCTCGTTGCCCAGATGGGGCTTGTGACCATCGATCTTGTGCAGCGACGCCTCGAACGTCTGGTCGCCCTTGGCGCACAGCAGGTCGATCGACCAGTATTCCTCAGGCTTGAACGCGCGGATGGCGCGCTCGCGCTCCACCAGGATCCGCAGCGCCACCGTCTGGACCCGGCCCGCCGAGAGACCGGTCTTGATGCTCTTCCACAGCAGCGGGCTCGCCTTGTAGCCCACCAACCGGTCGAGCACCCTGCGCGCCTGCTGGGCCTTCACCTTGCGATCGTCGATGACACCCGGAACGCTCATGGCCTCCTTGATGGCGTCCTTAGTAATCTCGTGGAACAACACGCGATGGACCGGGGCGTCTGTCTTCATCTCTTCGGCGACATGCCAGGCGATTGCCTCACCCTCGCGGTCGGGGTCGGTCGCCAGGTAGACCGCATCTGCCGCCTTGGCGGCACGCTTGATTTCGGTGAGCGTCTTGGCCTTGCCCTTGATGGTTACGTACTTGGGCTTGAATCCGTCTTCAACGTCCACCCCCAGCTGCCGCTTGGGGAGGTCGCGAACGTGACCCACCGTCGCCTTGACCGAGAACCCACGCCCGAGGTAGCGCGCGACCGTGCGAGCCTTGGTGGGCGATTCCACGATGACCAGCGAGCCACCCCTGGCCTTGGCGGAGCGCTTCTTCTTGGCCGTCTTTCGCTTGGCCGTCTTCTTCTTGGCCGTGGACTTCTTGGCGGGAGACTTCTTCTTGGTGGTCTTCTTCTTCGCAGATTTCTTGGCCACCTTCTTGGCCGCGAGTTTCGCCTCCCCCCCCGTTGCCGCGTCGCCAGCGGCAGCAGCTTCCCCGCTCGCCTCACCCGCCGCCACCCTGAGGGTGGACAGCTTGCGGGACTGCACGCCGGCGACCGTCCCGCAGTCGAGGTTGCCGGAAGGAATGGCTGGAGTGGATGGGTGCGTCATAGCGGCCAGAATACCTGTCCCAAGTCAAAGCGATATCAATCGTAGGGTGGCCACAAGAAAAGGCGATGAGCGGCCCATGGCAAGGAGGCAACAGCTATCTTGTTATTTTACAACAAGTTACCAACCTGCCTGCGTGTGAGCCAGGACCACTGCTTCCTCGATGACGTCCTCGAGCGGCCGAGACGCGTTGTCGATTTCGGCGTCGGCCATGGTGTAGAACGGCTCCCGCTCCTTCAATAATTCGCGCATCCGTTCGTAGGGGTCGTCGCTCATCAGCAATGGGCGGTAGTCGTGCATCTTGGTCCGGTCGACTGCCGTAGTGATCATGGTCTTGAGGTAGACGACCAGTCCGTTCTCTTTGGCACGGTCCATCTCGCCCGGCTGGGCGGCCCAGCCTCCACCGGGTGCCAGCACACACGGGTCGCCCTCGAGGAGGGACCCCATGGCTTCGCTCTCCATCCTGCGGAACGCCACCTCGCCCAGTTCCGCGAAAATGCGTTCGATTGGCATGCCCTGCTGGCGCTCGACCACCTTGTCGAGATCGGCGAACGTGGCGCCGACGCGCTCCGCCACCGAGCGTCCCACCGTCGACTTGCCGGAGCCGGGCAGGCCCACGAAGATCAAGTGCTGTTTCATGACTGTTCTCCGGCCAGCGCGCGGTCCGTCGATAGCGCCTCCCAGCGACTCCCCAGCGCCGTGCGGTACCCGTGATAGTTGCGCTGCATTTCGGCGAGTGAATCCCCGCCGAATTTCTCGACCATCGCGTCGGCCAAGACGAGGGCCACCACCGCCTCGGCGATGACGCCCAGCGCCGGGACGGCGGTAATATCGGAACGCTCGCTCTGGGCCTTGGCGGCCTTACCGGTGGTAAGATCCACGGTATCGAGGGGCCGCATCAGGGTGGAAATTGGCTTCATCGCCAGCCGGACGATCAGTGGTTCGCCGGTGGTGGTGCCGCCCTCGAGACCACCTGCGTGATTCCTGGCACGCCTGAATCCGCCTCGGCGGTCGTCCGCCGCAGCGGCGGCATCGCGGTGGATACCATCGTGCACCTCCGACCCCGGGCGGCGTGCGCCATCGAACCCCAGGCCGATCTCCACGCCCTTGACGGCCGGGATGGAGCACAGGCTGCCCGCCAGCCGGCCGTCCAGCCGCCGATCCCACGATACGTGACTTCCAAGACCCACCACCAATCCGCGGGCGACCACTTCCACCTCGCCGCCCAGGGTGTCCCCGGCCGCCTTGGCGTCGTCGATCCGGCGAATCATCTCGGCTTCGGCCGCGGGATCTAGTGTGCGTACAGCCGACCGGTCCGCTGCTTCGTTGAGGGGATCCGGCAGCGGGTCGGGCACGGTCGCGACGACACCGCCGAGCGATACGACGTGGCTCCCGATGTTGACCCCGAACGAACCCAGCAGCACCTTGGCGACGCCGCCGGCGGCTACCCGTGCGGCTGTTTCTCGGGCGCTGGCGCGCTCGAGAATATCGCGGGCGTCGAGTCGGTCGTACTTGAGGACTCCAACGAGATCAGCGTGTCCGGGACGCGGACGGGTCACTCGTCTCCGCCGCAGTTCGCCGGGGGTACCCTCGACGGCCATGACGTCTTCCCAGTTGGTCCAGTCGCGGTTGCGGATCAGCAGGGCCACGGGCGATCCGAGGGTTTCGCCGGTGCGCACGCCACCGAGAATCTCGACCTGGTCGCGTTCGATTTTCATGCGGGCGCCCCGGCCGTGGCCTTGCATCCGCCGGCCGAGGTCGCGATCGATCGAGGTGGCGTGGAGCGGCACGCCGGCAGGCATTCCCTCCACGATGACGGTGAGGGCCTGCCCGTGTGATTCTCCGGCGGTGTGAAAGCGCAATCGCATCGCAATACTCGTCTGGTCCTGCATCACCCCAATAAGACGTGAGCCCGGCACTCTGCCGGGCTCACGAGGCCTCTTCGGTACTCGAGTCGGGCGGGTCCACAGCCCGAGGCCGTTACATCTCTTCGTCGAACCCTGCATCGATGATCCGCGGGGTCACCAGAATGATGAGATCCCGACGGCGTTCTGATTCGCTCGAGAAGGCGAACAGGTTGCCGATCAGCGGCAACCCGGACAACAGCGGGATACCCGACTTGGTCCGGTTGATTTCGGTGATGGTCAGACAGATCGGAAGAGCGTCGTGTAGGGAAAGAGTGTAGATCTCGGTGGTCGCCGTATCATTAAAAAAAAAAAACACATATATCAC
>CAJVYZ010000040.1 GCA_913009915.1 uncultured Gemmatimonadota bacterium
GACAGGGCGAAGCAGGAAGCGAAGGAGGCACTTTGGGTCTTCGAGATGGTTTGGGATCGGATCAAGAGCCCGGCGAAGTACAAGGTCATGAAGTATCTCGAACGAGGGATCATCGAAGTTGACCACTGCGAGGGCGAGATGCAGCGTGCGGCATATTGGTGGCGACGCAGAAGCAAGGCGTTGGAGGAGGCGAAGCGCATTCGACAGCGGGCATAGGGCCGTTCGAAGGGGGGCGGTTGTGGCCGCTCTTCGGCGCATTCGGTAAGAGCTCGTTGTTTTCGGGCGCATGAATCGGGCGGAGCTTTCGCCGCTATCGGGGCCGGAAGGCTGCGGGCGGAAAGGGCGGGTGGTTGTCGGGCGGGTAACCTCGGGGGCGTGCACTTCAGGCGGAGCCTTCGGGCGCTCTCGAACCTTCGCCGCTCTTGGCCCCAAGCCGAGGTGGTCCGGACCACCGAGCCGGGAAGCGCCACGACCATCGCCCGCGAGGGGGCGGAGGCTGGCCTGGATACCATCCTGGTCCTCGGGGGCGACGGCACCCTCCACGAAGTGGCCAACGGTATTCTTCAAGCCGGGGTGCCTTCTCCACCAGCGATCGCGGCGTTGCCCGTGGGTACCGGCAACGACTTCGCCAGAATTACGGGAACCCAGGGCCTGGGGGTGGGGTCGGCTCTCGAAGCGCTGGCGCCGCGGTGCAAGAGGTATATCGATGTGGGGCGTGCCTGGGACGAGTACTTCATCAACAGCCTGGGAGTGGCCCTGGCCGGCGAGGTCGCCTACCGGGTCAACCGGATGGAGCGTTTGGGGGGGCTGCCCGCCTATCTTGTCGCTGTGTTGCAAACCATGTGGAGCTACGCGCCGATGCACTTGACGGTCGTCAGCGACGACGGGGAAGTTCTCTCGGAGGATTGCCTCGCGCTGGAGGTCGGCAACGGATCGACCTCGGGCGGAGGGTTCCGCCTCACGCCCGACGCCCGCCCCGACGACGGCATGCTCGATTTCTGTTTCATCCGGCCCCTGGGTAAGGTCGACCTCTTGACCAAACTTCCCCGTGCCATCAGCGGCCGCCACGTGGGGCTTCCCCAAGTCACCATGGGGCGCTCGTCCCGGCTCACCATCCGGTCCAAGGACCGGCCGCTCAGGGCCCACTTCGACGGCGAGTACCGTTCTCCCGGCTCCAGGGAAATCACTATCGCCACCCTGCCGGGAGCTCTCCCCGTTCTGGTGACGGAACGATCCATCCTGGCGGATCCGGCATGAGGGTCGCCGGCATTGTGTTCCTCGGGGTGGCGGGCCTCTGGCCGGCGCCAGCCATCGGCGCGCAAGAGTTGAACCCGTCCCCGCCGACTGCGCAACAGGACACGGTTGGGACCATCGGGGAACTGGCCGCTCAGGGAGTGCCCGACCTGCAGCGTCCGGTGTCACCCATGGGCGCCTTCTGGCGATCGTTTCTCCTTCCCGGATGGGGGCAGGCCAAACTCAACCGTAAACTTACCGGCGGCATATTCATCGCCGTCGAGGGGATCAGCCTCGGCATGATCGTCAAGATGAATCATCAACTGGGCTATCTCCAGCGTACCAACGACCCTGCCGCGGAAGCGAAGGAACAGCAGCGGGAGGACTGGATTGCCATCCTGGTGTTCAACCATCTCATGGCCGGTCTCGATGCCTTCGTGGGCGCCCACCTGTGGGGATTTCCGGAAGACCTGCAATTGCAGGGCGTTCCCGGCGCCTACGGCGCCCAAATCACTGTGCCCATCAGGTTGCCATGAACAGAGCCCCCATCGGCATATTCGATTCCGGGATCGGCGGACTGACCGTCACCAGAGCGATCTTCGAGCGACTACCGGCCGAAGCGACCATCTATTTCGGTGACACCGCCCGGGTCCCCTATGGGCCGAAGTCGCCCGACACCGTCCGTCGCTACAGCATGGAGATCCAGGACTGGTTGCTGGGCCAGGGAGTGAAGGCGATCGTGGTTGCCTGCAACACCAGTTCGGCTCACGCTCTCGACGACCTGCGCGCGGCGTCGCCCGTTCCGGTGATCGGGGTGATCGAACCTGGTGCCAGCGCGGCCACCAAGGCCACGCGTGGTGGGGTGATCGGGGTCATCGGCACCGCCGGCACCATTAGGAGCAACGCCTACGCCAAGGCCATCCATGCGCTGCTGCCGGCGGCGACGGTCGAACAGGTGCCGTGTCCCCTCCTGGTCCCCCTGGTGGAGGAAGGCTGGTTTGACCACGAAGCCACCCGTGTCATCGCGGCGGAGTATCTCGACCCTCTCGTGCGGGGCGGCTTGGATACTCTGGTGCTCGGCTGCACCCATTACCCCCTGCTGAAACCGCTGCTCCGCCGCCACCTCGGACCCCAGGTCTGTCTCATCGACAGTGCCGAAGAAACCGCCAAGGCCGTGGGTGCCCGGCTCGCCGAACTCGATCTGACGGCGCCGGACGACCATGTGGGATACCATCGCTTCGTGGTGAGTGACGACCAGGCCCGGTTCCTCGAAGTGGGAGGAAGGTTCGTGGGCGAGAAGCTGAGGAATGTGGAGACGGTCCCCCTGGGCTAGCCGGCCGCTGTCCACCGTCTACCGATCCCACGCCTACCCGAAGGTATGCAGGCTTGCCCCTTCTTCCGTGAGCACTGCATACTTATACCCATCCATCCAGGCGCCCGGGTTGACGTAGGTGCGCCCCGGAAAAATCTCCTCGATGGCCGGACGGTGGGTGTGGCCCATGACGATGCCGTCGAGGGTGGGATCGTCCTGCAGACGGCGAGCGGCCCATTCCCGTTGCCGGGTTGATGCATGCTGAAGCACCGTCGGATCCCGTGATGTGCTCCCCAGGAACCGGCTCATCTTGTCGACGACCCAAAAGCCGAGGTCTGGGTGGAGCGCGCGCCAGGTGGCGACGGTGGCGGGGTGGCGGGTAATGCGGTGCATGAGCCGCGCCGACCAGTGCTCTTCGGTTAGACCGTCTCCGTGAACGGCCAGGATCCGGCGGTCGCCGACGGTCACGGTCGTTTCCATCGGCACGAACTCGATTCCCAGGTCCCGGTCCCAGAAATCATCGCCCCAGCGGTCGTGATTACCGCCGATCATGACGACCGGCATGCGCTTGCGCAACTGGGCCAGGGCGGCTGCAACGGCGAATCCTTCCCGAGGGATTACCCGCCGGTAGGAAAACCAGAAATCGAAGAGATCGCCGTTCACCAGGAGGGAGTCGCCCAGAGTAGGCGCCTGGTGGAGGAACTCCAGCAGCGCCTCCTCCACAGCTGGAGGGGTGATGCCCAGGTGGGCGTCGGCTACGACGAGGAGCTGATTACCTGACACGGGGCCGAAGATACCGGTGCTGGGCCCGTCGGTGCAAGCGGTTGCGCCGTTTGACTTTCCGTGGTTGACGGGTGAAACTTTCCCATCCGGGTCGGGCCGGTAAGGCTGGCCTGTTTGGGCCTTGCGGCCCGGCCTGTCTGGTACCGGCGCGTCCCGCTGAACTCGACCCAGGAGCCCTTCCGTGCCCCTTCCGGCATCGGCCTCACCCAGGTCGCCCGACAGCCCAGTCCCCGGGCTGATCTGCCGCATCCGCCACCGGGTCAACTACTCCGAAGTGGATCAGATGGGCGTGGTATATCATGCCAGGTACCTGGTGTGGCTCGACATGGCCCGGACCGAGTACCTCCGTGAACAGGGGATGAGCTACCGGGAATTCGAGGAGCGGGGCTATCGTCTGGCGGTGAGCGAAGTCTCCATTCGGTACCGCCAGCCGGCCAGATACGACGACCTCCTCACGGTCCGGTGCTGGGTTCACGAGGCGGCCTCCCGCCGGGTGACCTTCGGCTACGCCATCGAGCACGATGAAACCGACCGGCTGCTCGCCACTGCCACGACGGCCATGCTGAGCCTCGATTCCGGATTTGCCCTCACCGCCATGCCGGATGATGTGCGCCGGCTCCTGGTACCTACTGCGGCCCCAGTCCGTCTCTAGCTGGAAGGCTCCGTCATGTCCCCCCCCCACCGCCGGATCGGCGTCTCGGTCATCCTCGTCGTTGCGATTGCCCAGCTGAGCCCGCGGCTGGTGGTGAGCCAGGGAGTAGAGGACCTGGCGCAGATCCTCGCCGTCGAGGACAGCCGTCGGTGGGACGGGGGGCTGTTCGAAACCAGTCTCAAGAACCCCGAACCGCTCGTCCGCCGGACGGCGGCCATGGCGATCGGCCGGGTGGGGGACTGGCGGGGGACCGAACTGCTGTTTCCGGTATTGCTCGACCCGGACACCACGGTCCAAACCACGGCCATGTTCGCCTTGGGCCTGCTGGAGGACACGCTCGCCGTCGGGCCCATCCTCGAGCGGCTGCGTGCCGTCCCGGCGATCAGCCAGGATCCCGCCGTCGAGGGCGTGGCGGCCCTTGCCAAGATAGGCGGCCCCGAGGCGGCTGCCTTCATCGCATCGCTGCTGGACGGAGCCTCGCGGGCGGCGCTGGAGAACCGGGACCCCCTCGTGGCACAGGCGTTGATCGATGCTTGGCGGCTCCGCGAAGAAGCACCGGTTGGCGCTCTCATGAACTACCTGGATCACGACAAGGAAGACTGGCGTTGGCGCGCGGTGGTCAGCCTCTCCCGGCTGCAGGCCCCGGAAGCGGGCCAGCTGTTTCTCAGGGCGCTGGCCGACAAGTCGCCCACCGTCCGGGCGGCGGTGGCCGCGAGGCTGACCAAACGGTACGCCGCGCGTTCGGGCCTGGACGCCGAAACCTGCATGGATCTCCTGGCCAACACCGTCAATGATCCCGACGGCCGGGTGCGGATCAACGCGCTGCGGGCTCTGGCAACCTTCCGCGACCCTGAAACGGGACCGGCCATCGCGGTTGCCCTCGACGATCCGCTCCTCAACGTCAGGGTGCAGGCCGCACAGGCGCTCGGCCGGGCCGGAGGTCCGCTGGCGATCACCGAACTAACCCGCGTCTTCACCGGTGCCGATTTCTTCGCCCTGCAACGGGAGGCCTTGCTGGGACTCTCCCGTAGCGACAGTACGGCGTTCACCGCGGTGGCAGCCACCTGGGGACAGAGCGGCGATTGGCGTCTGCGCGCCGTGGCGGCAGACGGGTGGGAACGGGTGCTCCCCGGCCCACACCCCGACAAACCCGATTTCTTGACGGACCCGGATTCACGGGTCGTGGCCGCGGCCCTTGGTGCCTGGAGCCGTCAGGTTCAGGACCCCACCGATGATTTGATCCGCGAGGCCCGGCGCCTCATTTCCCATCCGGACCCCGTCGTCAGGGTGGCCGCCGCCGGCGTGCTCGGCTCCGTGGCCGACCCCAACGATGTCTCGGCACTGGGAGCCATGTTCCAGTTGGCACAGAGCGACGCCATGCCTGACGCCGCCTGGGCCGCCCTGGACGCGCTTCTGATGATCGCCGACGCTAGCGCGGATGGAGAATCACGAGTCTCGTTGAGGTTTCTCGCCAGGACCCCACGGCCAAGCAATTACCTCATCCGCAGCTGGGTGGAGATAAACTGGCCCTTGGCCCTGGAGCGGTGGGGACCGGCGTATCCTATTGAAACGCAACTCTCCCTTCAGGACTACCGTGCAGTTGCGGAGCGTTTCCTCGTCAACATAGGTGAGGCCTATCCGCATGTCTTCGTCGAAACGGAGCGCGACGGAACCCTCGAGATCGAATTGTTCGGGCCCGATGCACCGCTGACGGTGCAACGGTTCCTGAGCCTGGTGGACCGCCGGTTCTTCGACGGCATGCGCTGGCATCGTGTGGTGCCTGATTTTGTTGTGCAAACAGGGGACCCCCGGGGTGATGGGTGGGGGGTAGCCCCAGGGGCAGTTCGAGACGAACTCAATCGACGGCGATACCGGACCCGCTATGTGGGAATGGCGCTCTCGGGACCGGATTCCGGGTCCAGCCAATGGTTTATTACCCTAAGTCCGCAACCCAGACTCGACGGCACCTACACGGTGTTCGGACGGGTCGTCGGCACCAGCCCGGGGCTGAAGCGCCTGACGCAGGGAGACCGGATCCGCACCATCCGTCGATGATGCGCCGCCGGCTCGTCGTGGCCGCACTGCTGGTGGCGGGCTCCTTGGCAGCCACTCCGGCCGCGGCCCAGTTTTTCGCCTTCGGCCAGAACAAGATTCAGTATCGCGGCTTCGACTGGCAGGTCATCCACGGTCCCCACGTCGACCTGTATTACTACCCCGAGGAAGAGCACATCGCCGGGGTGGCGCTGGAATATGCCGAGGCAAGTTACGACACCTTGAAGCTGCGATTCGGGCATGAGGTATCCACCCGAATCCCCCTCATCGTCTACGCCTCACACGTCGACTTCAGCCAGACCAACATCCTGCCGTTCGTACCGCCCGAAGGCATCCTCGGCGCCACCGACTTTCTGAAGCACCGAATCTCCATGCCCTTCCGGGGCAACCTGTACGAGTTCTTCGCCACGCTGCGTCACGAGATGGTGCACGTGTTCCAGATGGGGATCTCGGTGCAGGCGTACAATCGGGCACCCCGTCTCAGTCGCCCGTTCATCCCCCTGTGGTGGAGTGAAGGGTTGGCCGAGTGGTGGTCCTCCGGGGAGAGCGCCCGCGACGAGATGATCCTTCGCGACCTGGTGTTGACTGGCCGGATGCCGTCGTTCGAACAACTGACGTTCGTGCGCGGCGGGCTGGAGTATCCCCTCGGTGGCCGGATCCACCGGTGGCTGGCCAAGGTGTACGGGGACTGGCGTGTCGCCGTGTTCTATCGGGAGATGTGGCGCTATGCCACCTTCGAGGAAGCCATCTTCGCCATCTACGGCAAGACGCTCGAACAACTGAGCGAAGAGTTCCGCTTCGCCATGATGCGCTACTACAACGACGCCATCGACGAGCGCATGCCGTTGTCCGTGGCCGGCACCAAGGTGGCCGACCGGGCCATCAACGCCACCTACGTGGCGGGGAGCGCCAACGATGGCGGCAAGGTGGTCTACTTGGCCCCCGGCAACGGATACATCTCCATCTACCTGGAAGATTTGCGAACGGGAAAGCGCGGGAAGGTCATTACCGGGGGGCGCTCGGAAAACTATGAAACGTTCCACCCGTTCTCCTCACGCCTGGACGCCAGCCGTGAAGGGTACCTCCTGTTCTCGTCGCAACGACACGAACGCGATGCCCTGGTCATTTGGAACCTGGTCGAGGGCGACCTGGCCGGGCGCTACCAGTTCCCCGACATCACCTCGATCGTCTCGCCCCACTGGGCCCCCGATGGCCTGAGCATTTTCTTCAGCGGGCTGTCGGACGCGGGCATCTCGGACCTCTACCGCGTCTGGCTACCCGACGGGCGGGTCGAACGGCTGACCGACGACCAGTACCAGGACCTGGACCCGGCGCCCAGCCCGGACGGCACCCGGTTGGTGTGGGCGTCCGACCGCACGGCCGGAGGCCTCGACGGCGCCAAGAACCTCTTCGTCATGGATTTGGCAACCAAGGACATCCGCCAGATCACCTACGGAATGTGGGTCGACGAAACACCGGTATGGGCCGGGAGCGGGCGAGTGTACTACGCGTCGGACCGCGACGGGATCCTCAACGTGTTTTCCATCGACGAGTTCGGGGCCGGACGCCGGGAGACCTCCGCCTGGACCGGCGCGTTCGACCCCTCGTACGTGCCCGAGAAGGATGGATTGGTGGTGTCGGGCTACCATCGACAATCGCTTAACGTCTACTTCCTGCCGCCCGACGCGGAAGCGGAACAGTTCACCTTTGCCCCTCCGACGATGTTGGAGGAACACAGTCGGTGGCAGTGGCCTGCCAGCGACGAGACTGAAGCGATGGCCCTGCAGAGTGAGCCCTACGAGAGGAGGATGACGGTCGACATCGCTGCCGCCGAAGCGGTCGCCATCCCCGGTTTCGGAGCGGCCCAAGGGGCGGCGATCATGTTCAGCGACTTGCTCAACGACGACGTCATCGTCGCATCGATATCCACCTACTCGGGCCCCAACTTTTCGGACATTTTCGACAACATCAACATTTCGGCCTACTACATCAACCGAAGGCGGAGAGTGAACTGGGGCTTGGGCGTGTTTCGCACCAACGGGACCGCGTTCGAAGCCGGCAGCCGGTTCGCCTCGTATATCGAAAAGGCAATCGGCGGCATCGGACTGTTGAGCTATCCCTTGAACCGATTCAACCGGATCGAGGCACAGCTCCAGGTGGCGTACTCCGATCGCTTCGATTTCGTTCTGGCCCCGCGCGACCCGCGGCGCACCGGCATCATCGTCTCCAATTTCGTCAGCTTCATACGCGACAACTCGTTGTGGACCCCGGTCGGCCCCATCGACGGCGGCCGGTTCAGCATTACCGCGGGCATCTCCAAGGACTTCACCAATGCCCGATTCGACAGCTTCCTCCTCGCCGTCGATTGGCGGCGGTACTTCCGGATCGCCGCCCACACGGCCTACTCGCTCCGTCTGATCGGTTGGTATAGCGGTGGCGACCGGCCCACGCGCATCAACATCGGCGGCACCCACGCCATTCGCGGCTTCCCGCTCTTCGGCGAGGTCACCGGCACCAAGGCGTGGATGATCAACAATGAACTCCGCTTCCCCTTCCTCAGGTACCTGACCTTCGGCACCCCGGCCGGAGCGCTCCGCTTCCCCGCACTCCAGGGCGCCCTCACCTTCGACCTGGGGCAGGCCACCATCCCCAACGTGACCCGGCGGGGCGTCCTCGGCAGCGCCGGCGCCGGGCTGCGCTGGGGGCTCTGGCCCTTCGCCGTGGTGCGGATGGACGTCGGCTACCGGTTCGGCTCCGGCTTTGCTGCCTACGGCCTCTCTCCCAATTGGTGGGAGGGTAGCTATCTTCAGGTCTGGTTCGGCTTCGACTACTAGCCCTCACCATCCATAACTGCTGATGCTACAACGGTTTCTGCTTGACCCCCGGACGCTGGTGCTCTATCTTGCCGTCGTGGGCACCGGCTGCAGCTCCGGCCCTGTGACACTGGTGCCGGAGACCGCCCACCGCGTCGCCGCCGAGGAAGCTTTGGCGTGGTCGGCCGAAACGGTACCAACCGGGTACCAGCTATACCGGTTCAAGTGGAACTTTCGGGATGAACGTGCCAGCGCCGGTGGCCGAGGCAGCGCCAGGATTGCTCCACCCGATTCTCTGCGGTTCGATGCCGCGGGGCCATTCAACTCGGGCGCCTTGGCGGGCATGGTGGTCGGAGGGCAGGCCGAGTGGACCGACCCGGCCGACGCCAAGGACACTGTCCTCGACGTCCTGGTGGGCGCCGACTACACGCCGTTGTTCTGGACCATGTTCGGTATGGCCCGGCCGGGGGGCGCCACCGATACCCTCACGGCCTTCACCGACATCGACGCCCGCGTCTGGCAATACGTATCGGGACCCGATACCGTCCAGTATGCCCGCTTGGACGGCGAACAGCCGAAGTTCATCGCGATGGTCCGTCGGGCCGGTAAGCTGATCGGCCGGACCGAGACCCGCCTGGGGGCCGATGGCACACTGGAATCCGCTCGACTCATCCTGCCGAAGTCCCGGCTCGATCTGGAATTCTACCGGCACAGCACTCCGGATTCGTTCCCGATGGAGATTTGGCGCCCCGCTGCTCCTTAGCCTCGCCCTGGCCTCATGCTACGGATTCAGTGGCGGCGGCCTGCCGCCCGAGGTCAAGACAGTCGCCATCCTGCCGTTCGACAACCTCACCGCCGAGCCGACCCTCACCCAACAAGTCATGACTTCCGTCCGTGAGGCGGTGGAGAACAGGCTGGGACTACGGGCCGCCGGTGAAGACCAGGCGGATGCCATCGTGCGCGGGACCATTACCCGCTACGACCCCGACCTCCCGGTCGCCTTTCAGGGGGGCGTAGCCAACCAGGTCGACGTCACTCGCAGGTTGGTCCGGCTGACGGTCAGGGTGGAAATCTACGACCAGAATGCCGGCCGAACCTTGTGGGAGCGGAACGCATTGACGGTCGAGGGCGACTACGAAACCGGGCGGGAGCAGGATGGAATCGACAAGGCCCTGAACCTACTCATCACCGACATCGTGGACGGAGCGCAATCGCAATGGTAGCGGTCGCCATGTCGCGCAACCGCCGAGGCGCCGGCAGCCGCGGCTGTCTGATTTCGTTCCTGCTCCTGGCGGTCGCTCTCTACTACGGGATCAACATCGGCGAGGTGTGGTACCGCTACCAACAGATGGAAGAGGAGATGACTTCCCAGGCACGGATGGCGCCCGGCATATCCGACCATGTCATCCGCCGCCGGTTGCAGGCCAAAGCGGATGCCTTGGGCCTCCCGCCCGAGGCGCGGAAATTCAGTATCATCCGGTCGGGACAGGCCCGGCATAGATCGGAAGAGCGTCGTGTAGGGAAAGAGTGTAGATCTCGGTGGTCGCCGTATCATTAAAAAAAAAACCCCCACCCCCCTCCCCCCCCTCCCCCTCCCCCCCCCCTTCCCTACACCAACTGCATTGCTCGCTATCTTGTTGCTCCTCCTTCCGTTTGTCCCCGTT
>CAJVYZ010000041.1 GCA_913009915.1 uncultured Gemmatimonadota bacterium
ATTTGTAGTCTATTTTTGTTTTTTTTTTAATGATACGGCGACCACCGAGATCTACACTCTTTCCCTACCCGACGCTCTTCCGATCTGGTGCTGGTGGATGACGTCAGTCATGGGAGTCTCGATTCTTCGTCATGGGCAATCGGCGGGAGATCGTCGTCAGGTGGCGGAGAGCACGAGTTGCTCCCGAGCCCCCTGCACGACGAGCTCCACAACGTGGCGTTTGCGGGATTCGGCGAATCCGGGATCGGCAGGGTCCAATCCCAGCGCCAACAGGACGGTGCGGGAATGGACCAGCGGGAACCAGCACAGACTGATGATGCTGAGGAGCAACTGGGCTGTGGCCTCTCGGTGCGAGGGGCCAACCTCCAACTCGGCGCTCATCGCTTCGAGGGCTTCGCGGACGACTTCGACCAGCGGTGGTGCCTGCTGCAACTTGGTGCCGCCGCTCAGGGCTTCCCATTCCATCAGCCGCACGAACTTGGGGTGTTCGATCATGAAATCGAAGTACTCGGACACGGCCCCGGCCAGGACGACCTCGGCGTCTTTGCCGCTGGCCAAGGCTCGCTTCCTGCCGCTGCGGATGGCTTGGCGAACCCGCTCGAAGCAGCGGTCGATGACGGCCTGGTACAGGCTGGCCTTGGACCCGAAGAAATAGCCCGGCGTGGCCCGGGAGACACCGGCCTCCGCGCCGACGTCGTTCAGGCTGGTCCCCGCGTACCCCCGCTCGGCAAACAGCGTCTCGGCGGCGTCGAGGACCGTCTGGCGGGTCCGGGCGCCGTTGCGCTCGCGATCGGAGGGGGGGCTGGAGTCATGGGCCATGGTATCACTACTTGCTAAACGTATAGCAAGTAGTGGAGGTTCCCCCACTCCTGTCAAGTATTTGCTGGACCGGACGTCACCTCACCACGCGCTGGTCACCGGGGACGATACCATCCCGGTGTGAGGTATCTTGTGGCGCAACCCTAGGGGTCGGTGGAGCTGGCAGGTTCGGACGCATCGTCGCCGGCAACAGTAACGGAGCTAACATGCGGATTAAACGCGGTTGGATGATGATACCCGTGGCGGCGGCGGCGGCGGTCGCGGGCGTGTCCTGCGGGGATGGCGGTACCGCCCCCACTGGAGCAAACGTGCAGTTCGTCCTCGGAGATATCGACCTCCAGGCCGTGCGGGATACGGTGGTGCAGATCAGCAACACCGGCGGCAGCGCCATCGGTCCCATCCAGTTGGTACCGCTCCCCGTCCGCGACTCCGCCGGAGGCGTGGTGTCCGGCCCGTCGCTCCAAGTGATGCCCAGCGACATAGCCACGTTGAACGCCGGGACCTCGGTCAGTGCCGCGCTGTCCGTGGTGGTGCCGGCCAACACTCCCAACGGTGACTACCAGGTGGGGCTCGAGGCCAGGTCACAGAATCAGTTGTTGGCGTCCGCCCTGTTGCGATTCCAGGTGACCAACGGCCCGAGCGGCCCGCCGGCAAATTTCGTCGCCATCACCAGCGGACCGACCGCGTTCATCCGTGGTGATGTGGTCCAATTCACGGCCGAAGTCAGGGATAGCGCCGGTACGGTGTTGCCCAACGAGCCGGTCCAGTGGTCCGCCGGCGGGTTTGGCTTGTTCGACGCCACCGGGCGGTTCGTGTCCTACAGCACCGGCGCCATCGACATCATCGCCCAGTCCGGCACCGGCGCCGATACGCTCTCCGTCATTGTGGCGGATCGAACCCTTTCAGGTACCTTCAGTACGCTGGGACATGGGGTAGTGGATTCCCGGACGTCCGATCTGTGGGTGCACGGCGGCGTTCTCTATTCCGGCACCTGGAACGGCGGCGGCGGGACGTTCTACGCCTGGAGCCTGGCCAATCCCGACCAACCGGTGAAGAGCGATTCGCTCACCATCGACGCGAGCGTGGTCAACGACGTCAAGATCCGCAGTGACGGCACGCTGGGCGTGATTACCCACGAAGGATCGAGTGACGGCCTCAACGGCGTGAGCCTCCTCGATCTCACCGTTCCGGAACACCCCACGATCATCACCCGCTACACCTCGGGTTTGGAAGCCGGGGTACACAACGCCTGGCTCGAGGGCAACATCCTCTATCTGGTTACCAACGGCAGTGATCCGGCCACCGGGGGATTGCGTATCCTCGACGTGTCCAACCCGGCCGCTCCGACCCAGGTGGCGCAGTTCTACATTGGCGCGAACCTGCACGACGTGTACCTGCGGAATGGGCTGGCGTTCCTGTCGTACTGGGATCAGGGGCTCGTCATCCTCGACGTGGGAAACGGTGTGGCCGCGGGGTCTCCCGCCAATCCCGTCGAGGTCAGCCGCCTGCGGATCCCCGGCTACCTGGTCCACAACGCGTGGTATTGGCCTGCCGCCGGCTACGTCTTCCTGGGCGACGAGATCAATGCACCGGGGCTGGTGTTGGTCATCGATGTCAGCGACCTGCGGAACCCGGTGGAGGTTGCCTCGTTCTCCGCGGCCGGCGAGACGCCGCACAATTTCTGGCTCGACGAGAGCCGGGGCATTCTCTACGCCGCCTGGTACAGCAGCGGCCTCCGGGCGCTGGACGTGAGCGGTCCGCTCATGGGCGAGATGGAACGCCAGGGCCGCCAGATCGCCCAGGCTGTGTACGACGGGGGCAACACCTTTACCTGGGCCCCCCAATTGGACAATGGCCGGATCTACCTGTCCGACCTTCGTAGTGGGGTGTGGGTGCTGCAGGGGGACTTCTAGAAAGAGGGCTAACAGGGCTAACAGGGCTAAGAGGGCTAAGAGGGCTAAGAGGGACAAGAGGGACAAGAGGGCTAAGAGGGCTAAGAGGGACAAGAGGGAGAAGAGGAGCTTAGGCCTCCTTTTCGTCTTTTTTCGGTCGTCTCATCGACGCGATGCTGGCCGGCGTCACCGCATCGAAACCGAACCGCTCCCGTACCCTATCGACGGCCGAGGTCAGCTCGCGCTGTCTGGTCCTGGCCGGCTCTTCGAACAGGTCGGGCGTTTCTGATGGAGTGAGGTTGCTGGCTCCTACTCCGATCAGCCGTACACCCTGCGCTCGCCGCAGGACCTCGGTGAAGGCCTGGTCGAACAGCACTTGAATAGGACCCCGCAGTTCGTGGTCGAGGTCGGTGGCGTGGGGCAGCGTTTGTTGGCGAGTGATGGTACGAAAGTCCCCATGGCGCAGCTTCAGCGTCACGGTCCGGGCCATCAGCCCGTCTCCCCTGAGTTGGCCGGCGATCCTGGCGGTAAACAAGGTCAACAACCGCTCGAGACGCTCCCGGTCGGTGGAGTCCCGGGACAGGGTGGTTTCCCGGCTCACCGACTTGGGGAGGCCTCCTCCCGTCAGGGTCGATCCCCCATGCCCGTGGGCGCGCCGCTTGAGACTCTTGGCCGCCGGTCCCAGCAGGCGCTCAAGGTCTTCGAGCGAGCGGCGCTGCACCTCGGCCACGTCGGATAGCCCGAGTTCCGCCAGCCGCTTTGCCGTCTTGGGTCCGATCCCCGGTATGGCCGACAGCGGCAGTCCCGCCAAGAATCCCTCCTGCCACCCGGGCCGCACCTCCAACAGTCCCCTCGGCTTGGCGGCCTCGGAGGCGATCTTGGCCACCATCCGGTTGGGGCCTATCCCCACACTGCAGTCCAGGCCCGTCTCGGCGTGTACCCGGTCGCGGATGCTCTCGGCTACGGGGAGGAGGGACGTGGGGTGCATCCGGTCGGTGCCGGTGAAGTCGAGATATGCCTCATCGAGGGAGGCCATGACCACGGTGGGAGAGAATTGCTTCAGAATGCTGCGGACGGCCCGGGACGCGTTGCGGTAGTGGCGAAACTCTCCCTGATGGAATGTCGCGGCCGGGCACAGGGCCACCGCTCGCGCGATCGGCATGCCAGAGTGGATGCCGTACCGCCGCGCGCCGTAGGACGCGGACTGTACCACCCCCCGCTGGTCACGGCGCCCCCCAACCACGAGGAGGTCGACGTTCTTGAGAGAGGGATCGACCTGGCGGCACACCTCCACGAAGAAGGCGTCGAGATCCACGTGGACAATCCGGATGGACATTCTTCAAAGGTAAGTAAGGGAGATCAGGGAGTGGGGAGGGAGGGGGATCGTCTCTCCTCTCAGCTACACCAGCCGGATCGCCGTCGCCTTGACGGTGGCGAACAACGACACTCCCGGCGCCAACCCCATCGACTCGGCTGAGGCTGACGTTACCGCAGCCCGCAACGGATAGCCGGCGTCGAGATGGATGTAGGTCACCGGCCCGGCCAGCTCCACCGCGGTCACCGTGGCCGGGAGTTGGTTGCGGGCGGAGCCACCGGTTGGGCGGTGATTCAACACGATGTCCTCAGGGTGGATGACGGCGTTCAGCAAACCCTCGCGGTCGGCGATTACATCCAAGGTCACGCTCCCCGCGGAGAACCGGGCGGCGAATTGTCGGTCGGCGCCCTCGGCATCTCCCACTCTGGTGACGATGCCCTCGATGACGTTGGCGGCCCCGATGAACCGGGCCACGAAAGACGAGTTGGGATGGCGGAAGACTTCCTCCGGCCGGCCGTGTTGAACGATGCGTCCCTCGGACATCACCGCCACCAGGTTGCCCAACTGAAGGGCTTCCTGGAAATCGTGGGTGACCTGCAGCGTGGTGACCCCTTCCCGCCGGTGGAGGTCCAGCAACTGTTGGCGCAAGGCGAAGCGGGTCGCCGGATCGAGCGAGGCGAAGGGCTCGTCGAGGAGCAACACCGATGGCCGCGGGGCAAGGGCACGTGCCAACCCTACGCGCTGGGCCTCACCACCGCTCAGGTTGGCGACACCACGTTCCAGAATGTGGCCGAGCCCCAGGCTGTCGGCCAATTCGCCGACCCGAGCCTTCTGGTCTGCGACCGAGAGATCGCCGTGGGCCAGACCGTAGCGGATGTTCTCCGCCACGCTGAGGTGGGGGAACAGGTTGTTCTGCTGATACACGACCCCCACCCCCCGGTGCTCCGGGGGGACAGCGGTGACGTCCTTCCCGTGGAGCAAGATCCGGCCGCGTCCGAGCGGAGAATGGCCGGCAATGGCTTCGAGGACCGATGTCTTGCCCGAACCCGTGGGGCCAATGAGCAGACCGTATCCCGCCGGCGGGATCTCGAAGGAAACATCGCGCAGGGCAAACTGCCCCAGCCTGACGTCGATTCCCTCGAGCCGAATCACTGGGGGATGGAGGGTTGCAGGAAACGGATCAAGCCGAACATGGCGAGGGCGATGAGCAACAGGACGATGGCCGGTACAATGGCCGCCTCGAGTCCAAACGAGGTGAACCTGTCGAAGATCAAGACGCTGGTGACCTTGGGGTTGTACGTCAGGATGACGATGGCGCCGAACTCACTGACCGCCCGAGCCCAGGCCAGGCTCACGGCTGCCAGAATGCCGCGACTGGCCAAGGGGAGGGTCACCCGGCGGAAACATCTTCCCGGCGAGTCCCCCAGGCTCCGGGCCGCCCGCGCGAGGTGGGGATCGATACCGGCGAAGGCCACCCGGGATCCGCTCACCAGGATGGGTACGGAAACGAACAGCATGGCCGCCACGATCCCCGGCACATGGCTGACGAACTCGAGCCCGATCTTGCCGAGTGCCCCTCCAACAGCCGAATGGCGACCCAGGAACAGCAGCAGGGCGATTCCGGCAACCGGGTGGGGAATGACGATCGGCAATTCGACCAGTCCCTGAATCAGGGTGCGCCCGGGGAACGGGCGACCGGCGAGGAGGTAGGCCAACGGCACTCCCAGGAGGGCTCCCAACAGGGTGGCCGCCGTGGCGGCGAGGAGCGTCAGGCTGATCGAGGCCATCAACTCCCGGTCGGTGAACGCCTGGCGGAGGCTCCCCGGCTCGGCTCTCAGCAGGAGGTACAGGAGAGGTCCCGCCACGAACGCCACCAGGATGGCGCCCAGAAAGGCGAGGATCAGATGGGAGCGATCCGGCGGACGGAACGGCATGGTCATCCTCGGTCCGTGGGTCAGTGGCAACTTGGGCATTGTCCAATTACTTCTTAGCCACGACGGAAAACGCAGAGCAGGCCAGACATGCCACCGCGCCTTCAAGGAGAATAATGATGCCTATCAGCGACGCCATGCAGAAGGCCTTCAACGAGCAGATCCAGAAGGAATTCGCCTCGGCTTACCTCTATCTCGCGATGTCGGCGTATTTCGAGTCTCTGAGCCTCGAGGGGTTCGCCCAGTGGATGAAAATTCAGGCCCAGGAAGAGGTACTCCACGGCATGAAACTGTTCGACCATCTGCAGGAACGCGGCGGCCGGGTGGTCCTCGGCGAGGTGGGCCAGCCGCAGGCCGAGTTCGATTCTCCACTGGAGGCTTTCGAGTTGGTTGGCAGCCACGAGGCCATGGTGACCAAGAGCATTCACCAGCTGTTCACCCTGGCGGAAGGGGAGCGTGACTACGCCAGTCAGGGCATTCTCCAGTGGTTCAGTACCGAGCAAGTGGAGGAGGAGGACACCGCCAATCGCATCGTGGAGCGGCTGCGAATGATCGAGGACAACAAGGCGGCCCTGTTCATGATGGACAACGAACTGAGTGCCCGAGCGACGGCTGGCGGGGACGGCGGGGCGGAGTAATGCGGATCGGGTTCGCCGGTCTGGGAGCCATTGGGCGGCCGATGGCCGCACGGTTGGTGGCGAACCACGAGCTCACGGTCTGGAACCGGACCGGGAGCGTGGCGGAAGCCTTCGCGGCCACCCATGGAGTGGCCATGGCGCCCACGCCCAGGGAATTGGCGGAAGGGAGCGAAGTGTTGTTCACCTGCCTGCCGTCATCCAGGGAGGTGGTAGCTCTGCTCGACGGGCCTGACGGCCTCGAGGCCGGATTGCAGTCCGGGACGCTGGTAATCGACTGTACTTCGGGCGATCCCGAACGCAGCCGCCAGATAGGCGGAAGGCTCCGGGAACTTGGCGCAGCCTTCGCGGACTCCCCAGTGAGCGGCGGTGTGGTGGGCGCCGAAGCGGGAACGCTGACGGCCATGGTCGGTGCCGAACCGGACACCTTCTACCGGGCGCGCACCGTCCTAAACGTGTTCTGCCGTACCATCATTCATGTGGGGCCCGTCGGCGCCGGTCATGCGCTCAAGGCAGTCAGCAACGCCATCCTGGCGAGCAACATCATCGCGGTGGCGGAGGGGATGACGGCTGCGGTGAAGGCCGGCGTTCCCGCGACTACGGCGCTCGACGTGCTGAACGCCTCCAATGCGCGTTCCTTTGCCAGCATGGAACTGGTCCCTCAGCGGGCCCTAACCCGCGCCTGGCCCAAGACGTTCAAGCTGGCGCTGCTGGACAAGGATGTGAAGAATGCCATCGCCGTCATCGATGATGCCGGACTGGAAGCCCGGTTGCTGCGGACCGTGTCAGCGCTTCTGAGCGAAGCGAGGACGGTGTTGGGCGAGGAGGCGGATCACGTGGAGGTGGTCAAACTAGCAGAGCAGGAAGCGGGGGTGGAACTCAGGGGGTAGGGGTAGCCGGAGGGCCATGAGACCAGCCGGGCTAAGAGGGCTATGGAGCTAAAGGGCTAAGGGGCTAAGAGGGCTAAGAGGGCTAAGGGGCTAAGAGGGCTAAGGGGCTAAGAGGGCTAAGAGGGACAGGATGAGTCAGTACTTGTTGATCATGTAGGCGATGCCCGGGGCCAGTGCCTCGCGCCAGGCGCGCTCCACGTCTGCCGTGAACTGGGGATCGAATTCCTTGGATGTCTCGATCAGGCTGTCCACGAATGCCGGGTACAATGAGGGGTCGATGTCCAGGTCCGCGCGGCTGTGACGTTCGGCCACGCGACGAAGCAGGTGCTTGGCCTCTTCCTCCGACTTCGAGCTGGCCTTCGCCATGTCGGCGGTCGCGGCATCAACGGACGCGTGCTCCAGCGATTCAGTCATGGGCGTATCCCTAGAAGGTGTATTCGAGGCTGGCCGTGAAGACGATGTCGGGGCGGAGCCCCCCGGAGATGGGGACCATGGCGTTGGTCACGATAATCGGCCCGGCTCCAGTGAGAAACTTGAAGCCGATCGAGCCGTTGATGCGGTCATCCCGCCCGTTGGGGATCGTCGAGGGTGAGATCGTTCGCCGGAACGGCGTCTCGAGGTGGACGTCCGGTGGGATGACCAGACTGCTTTCTCCCACTTCGAACTCGGACAGGAGGTCGACCGCCAACGTGGCCCAGTGTGCCAGGAGCTGGTCGAAGCCGATGGTCGCCAGCACAGCGTCGTTCGCCAGGTCACCCGCCTGATAGAGGTATCCCATGTTGACGTGCGGCGAGAAATCGCCCATGGTCGCCTGCCTCAGGCTGGCGACGATGGAGTCTTCCTGCAACGCGGCGAGTGGTCCAGCGCGGTGATTCAAACGCCCGTCCCCCGAGTGTGCCGATTTTATATGAAGATGTCTTTAACGTAACGTTCGCCCACTCCCTCCGCCACAATGCCTCCCTGGCAAGCCCCTTTACCCAAGTCGAACAATCACTTACTCCTACCCGCATGTCGCAGCCTGACGCCGCAGTCACTCCGAGCCCCGGTCCGATCCTCGTCCTGGTAGAGCCACAGGACATCGTCAACATCGCCAGCGTGGTGCGGCTGGGTGCCAATTTCTTGGTGGACGGGATCCGGCTGGTCGCCCCTGAGGTGTACGACCCGTATCGTATCGAGGGCATCGCCCACAACACCGCGGACATGGTCGACCGGGTGGAGATCTACCAGACGCTCGACGAGGCCATCAGGGACTGCGTGCACGTCATCGGCTTGACCGCCCGTGAGCGCGCCGCCAAGCGGCGCACCATCGGGCCGGGGGAGGCGGCCGCGGAACTGGTGGAACGGCGTGCCACCGGACCCGTGGCGCTGGTGGCCGGAAGAGAGAGCAAGGGGCTGACCAACGACGAGCTGGACCTGTGCCACGCGCTGGTGGTGATCCCCACCAATCCAGCCTATCGGTCGCTCAACCTGGCACAGGCCCTGGGGATCGTCGCCTATGAGATGTGGCAGGCGCGAACGGGCGGCCGGGTGCGCCGCAAGCCGCCGCGCCACTCCGCCGGTCCCGCGCCCAGCGAATTGATGGAACGGCTCTTTGCCGACTGGCTCAACGCGCTCTCGTCAGTCGATTTCTTCAAGACCCGGCAACCTGAATACGTGATGCGCTCACTGCGCGAGGTGTTTTTCCGGGCGCGGCTCGATGAGAGGGAGGCAGCCCTGATCAGGGCGATGGGGATCGAGGTGGGGAAGTACCTCGAGCGGCAGCAACTCGGGTCGACCGGCCCCGACCAGTCGAACGACGAGTAGAAAAAGCGAACGGTGATACGGGGCCGCCGTACCACCGTCCTAGCTCGCCACACCTGCCGGGTCTCAACGCAGTCAATCGCTCTCCGACCACGACCGGGGGACGAGTTTCTCTTCTCCCTTGGTTGTAGTGGAGACGTCGAGCCTCTGGCGGAGCGCACATGCCGGCGGCACCGCCTTGGGCTTGCCAGCTATCTTATGCTCCCCGTTGTGTTTACCTTAGAAAACAATTTGCAGAACCGAGGTATGGCGTGGGGCAAGGCACGGTATTCTGGCGGTCGAATCAGTACCCGGACCCGAGCGAGGAGCCGGCACCGAGAGCGCCCTACAGGGACCTCCCCCGGGTTCAGGCCGACCGCTTCAGGTTCCTACGTCGTGGTCTCCTCGATCAGAAGGGCGTGGCGGAGCGGGTACGCTTCATGGGCGAGAAGTGGCGCTGGGTGTGGGAATTCGGACTGGGCAGCCGCAAGCTCTGCTGGCTGCACGCCATGTCGAATGCGGTAGCGGCCACCTTCACCCTTACGGATCACGAGCTCCGAGAAGTCGAGGCGTTGCCGCGCGTGCCGGCGGTCATCACCCAGGCTATCCGGGACGGCCAGCAAACGGGGCCGGTTCGGTGGTGCTGGCTGGAGATCACCGACAAGAGGGTGGCCGAGACGTTTCTTTCGTTCACCAAGAAGAAAATCGAATGGCTCAAGGCGGAGACACCAACCCTGGTGGTCCGCCGGACGGCCAAGAGCTAGGGCGGTTCCGGGAGCATTGGACACGGTGGCAACCTTGTGTGACGGGCCGCCGTCACTATACTTAGCCCGCAGTTGAGGGGCCGTGTGGCCGGGCCCCGAACGACAATCAGATTCACATTCGATCTTCCACCTGGCTGCGTGTGTGCCTGTGGGGCATGTTCGCGGGACCCGATACCGACATCGATGGTGACCGACAATGCGTAAGTTGGCTATGGTCGTGAGTGTGTTCGCGGTAGCGGTCTTCGGTGCCTTGATGGCATTCGCGGGTAGTTCGCCAACTCTCCCCCAAGGCCCGGCGCTGAGCGACTCTCTCACGGCGCCGACGCTTGCCAGATCGGAAGAGCGTCGTGTAGGGAAAGAGTGTAGATCTCGGTGGTCGCCGTATCCTCAAAAAAAAAAAAAAACAACAAACACGCACTCCGTTCCTCACAGTACTTCCATTGTCAAGTCTGCCTTTCTCTCTCCTC
>CAJVYZ010000042.1 GCA_913009915.1 uncultured Gemmatimonadota bacterium
CGTTCAGCCAGGCGCCGCGGCCCTTCTCGGCCCAGTACATCTCATCATTGATCGGCTGATAAACCAGGCCGGCGACCACCTTGCCGAAATGTTCCAGGGCGATCGAAATCGCGAAATGGGGAATGCCGTGGAGAAAATTGGTGGTGCCGTCGAGCGGGTCGACGATCCAGACCAGCCCCTCGGCCGCAAGACCCGGGGAGAGTTCTTCTCCGACGATGGAGGATTCGGGGGTCTCGGCCAGCAGGAGGTCGCTGATGAGCCGCTCCGCCGTCCGGTCCACCTGGGTGACGAAATCGGCGGCTCCCTTGGTTGTCCAATCGGCCGGGTCGGACGGCGGACTGGCGCTACGGATGTACCCGGCCGCCGTCTGTGCGGCGCACGAGGCCAAGTCGAGTAAGTTCAAGGGGGATAGCATCTTGCAACCGTTCCCTCAGGTAGCTAGCTTGGCCTGATGCCACGCATCTTCTCAGGCATCCAACCTTCCGGAGAGCTCCACATCGGGAACTGGTTGGGTGCGGTCAGGAACTGGGTCAATCTACAGTACGACTTCGAGTCGTTCTACTCGATCGTCGACCTCCACGCGGTCACCACCGGGGCTACCGACCCCGGCCACCTGGCGCAGCAAACGATGGATATGGCCATCGGGCTGTTGTCCGCCGGCATAGATCCGGAGAAGGCCACCCTGTTCGTCCAGTCGCATGTGCCGGCCCACTCGGAACTCATGTGGCTGCTCAACGCCGTGACCCCCGTCGGTGACCTCGAGCGGATGACGCAGTATAAGGACAAGTCCCGCGGGCTGAAGAGTATCCCGGCCGGCTTGCTCAACTACCCTATTCTGCAGGCTGCGGATATTCTCCTCTACCGGGCCGATACCGTGCCCGTGGGCGAAGATCAATTCCAGCACCTGGAGTTGGCCCGGGAAATCGCCCGCCGGTGGAACCAGCGATTTGGTGGCGGGGAGGCGTTCTTTCCCGAGCCGGTCGCCCGCAAGACCGAAGCGGTACGGGTCATGGGACTCGACGGCAAGGGCAAGATGTCAAAAAGCCAAGGGAACACCGTGGGGCTTCTCGATTCCCCCGACGACATCTGGCACAAACTCCGCCCGGCCATGACCGATCCGGCCCGCAAGACCCGGAAGGACCCCGGCGATCCGGACGTGTGCAACATCTTTGCCCTGCACGGTCATTTTTCTTCGGCCGACACCTGCGGTATGGTTGCCGAGCAGTGCCGCACCGCGGGATGGGGTTGTCTGGATTGCAAACGGGTATTGGCCGACAACATCAGCGAGCGGTTCGCGCCGATGCGGGAGCAAGCGCAGGAGTTGAAGGCGGATCCGCAGCGGGTCACCGACCTGCTGGCCCGCGGCGCCGAGCACGCGGCAGCAATCGCCAACGAGACGCTGGACGGAGTGCAGGCGTGCATGGGTCTGCTACCGCCGTTGGTGGTTTCGTCCACCGCCTGAACGCCGCAGGCGCATTCGAGGATCCATGGAAAAAATCATCAAAGCAGCCGTCAAGCGAGGAGCCTCCGACCTGCACATCAAGGCAGGCGACGTCTTCCGTGCACGGGTGAATGGCGAACTGGTGCCGCTCACGAAGGAACGCCTGACACCGGACCAGACACGCGCCATCGCGCTGAAACTCATCGCCAGCGAAGATGTCAGGCGGAGAATCGACCAGCTACAGGACTACGATTGCTCGTGGGGCATGCCCGGTGTCGGTCGGTTCCGGGTGAACATTCTGCGGCAGCGATCTTCCTTCATGGTGGTGATGCGCGTCATCCCGTTCGCGATCCCCAGCCTGGAGTCGCTGGGGGCCCCGGATTCGATTCTGCCGCTGGCGAACACCGATAACGGATTGGTTCTCATCGCGGGCGCCGGCGGCAGCGGCAAGAGTTCCACGATCGCCGGCCTGATCGACCAGATCAACCGGAACCATCACCGGCACATCGTCACCATCGAAAGCCCCATCGAATTTCTCCACCGGGATCTCAAGTCTTCCGTAACCCAGCGGGAGGTGGGGATCGATACCGAGAGTGTCGTCAAGGGACTGCAGGCGGCCCTCCGGCAGGATCCCGATGTCATCGTCATCAGCGACCTCCCCGACCCTGAGACGCTTGACACCGCCATCACCGCGGCCGAGACCGGGCTGTTGGTCATCTCTTCCGTGCCGACGCCCGACGTCGTGACCACGGTGGAACGCGTGATTGCCATGATCCCGGCCGACGAACGCGAGATCGGGCGGGTCCGGCTGGCAGAGGTGTTGCGCGGTGTGGTGGCCCAGCAGTTGTTACCGCGAGCCGATGGAGAAGGACGGGCGCCGGCGTTCGAAGTCCTCGTGGGCACCGATCAGGTCCGCGACATTCTCAAGACCGGCGCGCCCGAGGCACTCCTCGCCGTCATGGAGGCCGACAAGGACAGTCAGGGAATGCAGTCCTTCCAGCAGGAAATTGCCGAACTCCTTACCGAGGGCGTCATCGATACCAAGACAGCCGAGGCGGCCGGCGTGACGGCGGCGCCCAGGCGGCGCGCTCCTCGCAGGAAGCCGCGCACGCAAACCAAACGAAGTTCTTCCTGAGGCTCCTGACAAGCCTGGGCGGCGGTACCCATGTCCCAACCGCGTGAACTCCTCGAGTTGCTCCTGTCGAACCCCCGTGAGGCGGGTACCGACGGCGCGCTGCAGGCTCGGCGCCTCCTGAGCGAACACCTGTCGCAACTGGGATTCGACGTCGAAGAACAGCCGCTCCGCTTCTCCGCGGCCAGTCTCACCGCCTACCCGCTGTTCGGGGCCGGCCTCGGTTGGCTCATGCTGATCCAGATTCTTCTACTCACTGTCCCGGCGGCACCGTCATGGGCTGCGCTGGCTACGTGGGGCATCGGCGTGGCGGCACTCGGCGTCCTCCTCGCCGGCGTGAGCCTGGGGTGGGCACCCCTGGGCGGCCAAATCCGGGACTCGGCCAATCTGATCGCCACCCGGGGGGGGATGGACCAGGTGCGCCGCTGGATCGTGGCCCACTACGACGCCAAGGCACAAGGGATATCGCTGGCCGGCCGGCTCGCCGCCATGATCTACGCGGGAGCGGTCGTTCTCCTGATCACCGGCCTGGCGGTGAAACGTCTCTGGGGCCCGATCGACGTGGATGTCGTGGCGGGCGCCGCCGTCCTGGCCCTGATCGCATGCGGATTGGCAGGGCGGGGCGCCTTGCGGGGTAGCTCGCCCGGCGCTCGCGATAACGCCACCGGGCTGCTGGCTGCCGTCACCCTGGCGCAGCAGAGCAGCGACCCCGGTACCGGATTCCTGTTTACCAGTGCCGAGCAGTTCGGACTCGTCGGATCCAGAATCTTCGCCCTCACCTACGGCACCATGTTGCCGGGGGCCGAGGTGATCAACCTCGACACCCTGGATGATAGGGGCCCGCTCAGGGTGTGGTATCACACCGGCGCCGGCGCCGGCCTCGCCCGCGAGGTGGCCAGGAGGCTGCAGCACGATTCCTTGGCGGCCCGAACCCGGCGGACGTCACTGTTTTTGGCGGTGGACAGCGTGCCGCTGGCCCGGTCGGGTGCAGCCGCCGTGACGGTGACCAGGTTCGACTGGTCGACACTACGCCTGGTACACACCGCCAGGGACGGGGCCGAGGGCCTCGATTTCGCTACCGCTGAGGCGGTCGGACGGGCGTTGGCGCAGGGCCGATAGCGGTCGTTTGACCGCCAATGGTTGCTGCCTTAGGTTGCAGTCGTCACGGCGGCTCCCTCCCGGGTGCCGTCTTCTTTGTGCCGGCCACTCCGGCGGCCTGCGCCCACGCGTCGGAGGATGAGTTACCGCATGTTCGGACCGAAAACGTACTGTGTGGTCATCGTCGGCGCCCAGTGGGGTGACGAGGGCAAGGGAAAGATCGTCGACGTCATCGCCGAGCAAGCCGACCTGGTAGTACGGTACCAGGGGGGAGCCAACGCGGGACACACCGTCGTGACCGGCGACAACGAATTCATCCTTCATCAGATCCCGTCGGGCATCCTGCACCAACGCACAGTATGCGTCATCGGTAACGGCGTGGTACTCGACCCCGAGACGTTCTTCACGGAACTCGACCAGCTGGTGGAGCGGGGAATCGACGTTACTTCGCGAGTGTTCGTGTCCGATCGTGCCCACCTGGTGATGCCCTACCACAAGCTGCTGGATACCGAACGAGACAAGAGCCAAAAAATCGGCACTACCGGCCGGGGCATTGGGCCTGCCTACGAGGACAAGACCGGGCGGCGCGGGCTCCGGGTGGGCGACCTGCGCCACCCGGACCAACTGCCCGATCTGCTGCGTGAGCGGGTGGATCGAGTCAACCAGCTGCTCCATATGATGGGCTCGGAGGCACGGGCCTCACTCGATCAGTCGATGGCGCTCCTAAGCGATCTGACCCCGCGTATGCTCCCCCTTGCGACCGACACCGGACTCCTGGTGCACCGAGCGCTCGCCGACGGCAAGCGGGTACTCCTCGAAGGGGCCCAGGGTGCTCTCCTCGACGTGGACCATGGGACCTACCCATACGTCACCTCATCCAACACTACGGCGGGCGGTGCCGTGACGGGGACCGGGATCGGTCCCACGGCGCTCGACGAAATCGTTGGCGTGGTCAAGGCCTACACCACCCGCGTGGGTAACGGCCCGTTGCCCACCGAGGCCGAAGGTGCCTTGGCCGATCAGCTCAGGGAACACGGCGGCGAATTCGGGGCCACCACCGGGCGCCCGCGGCGCTGTGGCTGGTTCGATGCCACGGTGGCACGCTACTCGGTGCGCATCAACGGCCTGACCGCCCTGGCGGTCACCAAGCTGGACGTCCTCGACCACTTTGCCGAGATTCCTGTCGGCGTGGCCTACCATCTGGACGGGGAGCGCCTGGAGGAAATGCCGGCCGACCTCGAAGTCCTGAACCGGGTGCAGCCGCAGTACGAAGTCCTCCCAGGGTGGCAACAACCCACCAGTGGGGCACGGCGGCTGGCGGACCTACCCCTGGAAGCCAGGGCCTACCTCGACCGGCTGCAGGATCTGCTGGGCACTCCCATCCGCTACGTCAGCGTGGGAACCCGGAGGGACCAGATCATCGAGGTCTGAGGCATCGGCCAGTTTAGTAAAGCTTCTTCATAAAATATTCACAGTGCCTTTAGGGGTCTCCGGCAAAATTTGAACGGTGATTCAAATTTTGCTGGGAGCACTCTGAATGGCTTCTTCCGTGCCGGTCGTCGGCCGGTCTCCCCACATCCAGGAAAAGCGTCAGCGCCGCCAGGCGGAGATTCTGCGCGCCGCCATGATGGCGTTTCGCTCCCGGGGCTACCACGCCACTACCCTGGAGGACATCGCCGACCGGTTGGGCGTTCGCAAGACAGCCCTGTACCACTACTTCCCGGACAAGGACGCCATTCTCTTCGCCTGTCATCAGCAGTCGCTGTCGGAGCTGTCGGGGCATCTAGCGGCAGCGCGCCGGAAGTATGCTGGTGCCACCGCGCGCCTGCGTCACATCATCCTTGAGCACGTTCGCGTCATGACCGACAGCGGCGAGGAGTCACCGCTCGCCTTTGATATCCCGGCGCTGTCATCGCCCCTGCAACAACAGGTGATCGAGGCCCGTGACCGTTACGAGCGCTCGCTCAGGAGGATCATCGCCGAGGGGGTCCGCAGCGGAGAGTTCCGGCCGGTGGACCCGAAGATCGCGGTGTTCGTTCTGCTCGGCGCGATCAACTGGATCGCCCGCTGGTATCAGCCGCGCGGGAGCGTGGATCCCGCTGCCCTCGGTCAACAATTTGCCGACCAACTTCTTGGAGGAATGTCATGTCCCCCGCAACCTTGACGCGGCCGTTCCCGAGCCGTGCGTCCGACACCTTCGAGTTCCAGGACATTCTCTACCACAAGGCGGACGGCGTGGCCCGGATCACCATCAACCGGCCCCAGGCGTACAACGCCTACTCGACGGCCGCGTTGGAGGAATTGGCCACGGCGTTTCGCGACGCGAGCTTCGACGACGCCGTGGGGGTCATCGTCTTTACCGGCGCCGGCGACCGCTCCTTCTGCACCGGTGGCGACGTGAAGGAATACGCCGAGGCGTACATCGACGTCCCGCGCGATTACTGGAAGTACATGGCGCTGTTCCGCAGCTATATCGAGAGCATCCTCAACACCGGCAAGCCGGTGGTGGCCCGGCTGAACGGCATGGCGGTGGGCGGCGGCAACGAGAGCCAGTTGGCGTGCGACCTCACGGTGATGGGTCAGCACGCCATCATCAAGCAGGTTGGGACCCACGTCGGCTCGGTGGCCTGCGGCGGTTCTACCCAGTGGCTCCCGCTGATCGTCGGCGACAAGCGGGCCCGCGAGATCCTGATGCTCAACGAGCCCATTTCGGCCGCCAAGGCCCTGGAATGGGGACTGGTCAACTGGGTCGTGCCGACGGTGCGGCGCGGGGACGAGTGGTTGCCCGACGCATCACCGGCGGACATTCGCAAAGCTCAGAAGGGTGAGGATGGGCTGAGCATCGATCTGAGCCAACTCGACAGCTTCACGGACGACATAGCGCGCAAGCTGCTGGCCTCGTTCCCGGAGTGCACCCGCTACACCAAACAACAGGTGAATTTCTGGAAGGACTTGGCGTGGAGCGCGACGGTGCGCCACGCGCAGGACTGGCTCTCCCTCCACTACGTCTGTTGGGAGCCGGCCGAGGGTATGAACGCCTTCGTCGAGAAACGGAAGCCCGATTTTGCCCTGTTGCGGCAACGCGCCGCCGAGGGTGGATCGTCGGAGGCGCCATGGGGGCCGCCCGTCAAGGGGTGCCAGGCGTGCGGCGCCAAGAATCTTCCACGGACCCACGAGTACTGCGGATCATGCGGCCAACCGCTGTCGTAACCGGAGCCGCCAGTGGTATCGGCCGGGAACTGGTGGCGGCGTTGCAACACGACGCCTGGGTCGCCGGGTTGGACCGCGATCCTGTCGACGACGACTCTCCCGCGGCGGTGCACTTCCGCGTCGACGTCACCGACCGGAATGCGGTTGGCGATGTCATCGACAAGATCGCCGACGAGCGCGGAGGGATCGACTGGGTCATCTGCGCCGCCGGGATCATCCGGGACCGCGTGAGCTGGAAGATGGAGGGCGACGAGTGGGATGACGTCATCCAGGTGAACCTCACCGGCGCCTTCAACGTGGTGCGGGCCTCGCTGGCAATGCTACGCCGTTCACGGGCCGGGCGCGTGGTGTTCATCGGATCCATCAACGGCACCCGCGGGGGCTTTGGTCAGGCCAACTACGCGGCCTCCAAGGCAGGCCTGGTAGGACTGGCGCGATCCCTGGCCCTCGAGCTGGCCCGCGACGGCGTGACGGTCAACGTGGTGACTCCCGGCTTCATCGAGACACCCATGACCCGCAGCATCCCGCGGGAAGCCCTGCAACGGGCGATCGCCCGCACGCCCCTCGGCCGAATGGGGTTGCCGGAAGACGTGGCCGCCGCGGTGCGGTTTCTCTGCAGCGAGGAGAGCGGGTTCGTGACCGGTGTCGTGTTGCCGGTAGATGGGGGACAACTCCTGGGAGCAACACCATGAGTAGCGACATCCGAGTGGCGGTCGTGGACGGCGTCGGCCGGCTGACGCTGGACCATCCACCGCTCAACATCCTGACGCGCCAGGCTATGCGGGAGCTACGCGAGACCGTCGCCGCCCTCGAAGGTGACCCGGAGGTACGGGCCATTCTCCTGGGCGCGGAGGGCAAACACTTCTCCGCGGGGGCGGATGTGGCGGAGCACCTCCCGCCAGAATACCAGGTGCTGATCCCCGAGTTTCTCGACACCGTCCGTGCCATCCGAGGCGCGGCCGTCCCCGTCATCGCCGCCGTCCAGGGACGATGTCTCGGAGCCGGCTTCGAGTTGGTACTGGCCGCGGACATGATCGTGGTCGCCGAGGATGCCGTCCTGGGCCAACCGGAGATTCAGCTGGGCGTTCTGCCGCCGGCGGCGTGCGCCCTGTTGCCGGCCCGGTGCGCCTGGGGAACAGCCATCGAGATCGTGTTGGGTGGCGACCCAATAACGGCCCAGGACGCGTATCGGGCCGGACTGGTCCAGCGGGTGGTTCCCGGCGAGGCCGTGGTCGATGAAGCGTTGGCGCTGGCGCGGCGCTTGGCGCGTCACAGCGGTGCCGTCATCCGTCTGGGGAAGAAGGCCATGCTGGAGGCGGCCTCCACCGGGGTGGTGAGGGGGCTCGAACGGGCCGGCGAGATCTACCTCGACGAACTGATGGCCACAGAAGACGCGCTCGAGGGTCTCGAGGCCTTCGGGGAGAAGCGCTCGCCAGTATGGAGGCATCGATGACGGACCGGCAATCTATTCCCGAGGTGTTTCCGGAATGGCGCGACCGGGATATCGACGAGGTGTTGTACCAGTGCCGCGAACTGCTGGAGGACATGACCTTCCCGACCGTACAACGGTGGCGTGCTGCGGGCGGGAAGGTGGTCGGGCACTTTCAGGTGTATTTCCCCGAGGAAATCGCTCACGCCGCCGGCGCACTGCCGTTCAAGGTGCGCGGCGCCCCGGTGGAGCCGATGCAGGCCGATTCGCGCTTTGGATCCTACTTGTGTTCGATCATCAAGACCTCGCTCGAGTTGGTGTTGAGCGGCCGGGTCGACATGGAGATGTTCGTCACCCACCCCATCTGTGATGCGGCGCGGAACATGGCGGCGGTGTGGGGGCGGAACACGGAGTACCCGTGCCAGATTCTCTACCTGCCGCAGAACGCCAACTCGCAGCACGCCAGCCGCTACCTGACCGGGGAGTACCACCGCCTCAGGCGCTCGATCGAGGACGTCACCGGGGCGACGATCACCGACGACGACCTGCGGGCGTCGCTCGCCGTGTTCAACGAGAACCGGGCACTGCTCCGCGAACTGTATGTCATCAAGCGTGAATCCCCCTGGCAGATCTCCGCTGAGGATGCCTACGCGCTCATGGCCGTGGGCGGAATGATCCCCCGCGAGGAACACAACGCGCTGCTACGGCATAGCCTGCCGCTCATTCGTCAGCGTGGCGCCAAAGTTCAGGACCGAATCCGCGTCGTGTTCGAGGGCGCGTTCTGCGAGCAGCCGCCGCTCGACCTCATCCGGGCCATCGGCCGCTCGTGCTACGTGGTCGATGACGACTTCCTCATCGGGCTCCGCTGGCTGGTGGACGACGTTGCGGTCAACGGCAATCCTGTCGAGGCCCTCGCCGGGGCCTACCTGGAACAATCGACCTACAGCCCGGTGCAGCACGATCTGCGCAAGCCCAAGGAGCGCATGTTGCTCGAGCGAATCGAGCGATCCGGGGCCACCGCGGCCATCGTCACCGCCGCCAAGATGTGCGAACCGGGGCTGGAGGAGCAGGTCACCTACACTCGAGCCCTCGACGGGGCCGGTGTGCCGTACTTCGTGAGTGAGTTCGAGGAAAACATGACCAGCTTCGATCACCTGGAGATCCAGCTGGAGACGTTCGTCGAGAACCTGTTGTTCGACTAGGACTGGTGACGCCATGACCGAGACCACGATCATCGGACGAGGAAACGCGGAAGGCGCCCGGCTGTTCCGGGAGTGGTTCGACGGCCTGGGGCAGGCCGCGGCCGAAGACCGATCAGCCGCCTACGTGTTCGTGATGGGGAGCCTGGTGGAACTGCTGCGCGTGTTCGACTTCCCCATCGTCTTCCCGGAAATCAATTCTCTGCAAACCGCGGTGCGCCGCGTGGCGCACGAATATCTCGACGAGGCAGAGGACTACGGGTACTCGCCCGATATCTGTGGTTACGTCAAGGCCGATGTGGCGGTGCAGCTGCGCGGGGGCCAGCACCCCATGGGACAGATTCCCCGGCCGGGGCTGGCGGTCTACACCAACGCCTGCAACACCTACATCAAGTGGGCCGAGATCTGGGAGCGGATGTACCAGACGCCGACGTTCACGCTCGACGTGCCCGGGACACGCATGGCCGGCGGCCAGACACAGGCCGGCGATCCGGACTTCGAGAACGACCGGCGTTACGTCGAGGCGCAGGTTCGGGACCTGATCCCCCTGTGCGAGTCGGTGAGCGGGATCGCTTTCGACATCGACCGGCTCCGGGAGACACTCGGCTACGCCAATCGGATGAATCGCTCGTGGAAACGTTTGCTGGAGCTGAACCAGAGCCGTCCCTCCGTGTTCAACGCCCTGTCCGACGGCACCATCTATCTGGGCGTGGCCAACGGCTTCCGCAGCACGCCCGAGGGGGCGCAGTACTTCGAGGATCTGGTCGAGGAAATGGAGTACAAGGCCCGGGAGGGCGTCGGCACCCTCACAGAGGAACAGTACCGCCTCGTGTTCGTCGGGGTGCCGTGCTATCCCATCTTCCGGCGATTCAACGAATTGTTTACAGATCGGAAGAGCACACGTCTGAACTCCAGTCACACTGATATATCTCGTATGCCGTCTTCTGCTTGAAAAAAAAAATTCTATTTTTCTTATCTTT
>CAJVYZ010000043.1 GCA_913009915.1 uncultured Gemmatimonadota bacterium
AGTGAGAAGTGATAAAGAAGAAAAAAGAAGAAAGAAAGAGAGAGAAAGAAAGAGAAAAAAGAAGAGAAGAAGAAAAAAAAAAAGAAAAGTTTTTATTTTTCAAGCAGAAGACGGCATACGAGATATATCAGTGTGACTGGAGTTCAGACGTGTGCTCTTCCGATCTCCGAGCCGAGCATGTTGAAGTCCCACGACAGCGGGGAGTTGGCGTTGGCCAACGACAGGAGGACCGTGTTTTCCTCCAGGTAGTCGGCCCCGAAAAGGATGCGGCACATGTCGACGGTATCCTGCGCCCTATCCGGGTGGGTGACCGACCCCATGAACGGCTTATCACTGTATTTGATGTGGCTGTACACCATGTCGAAATGCCGCTTGTTCACCGGGAGGTCTACCGGCTCACACAACGTGCCACCGTTGTGGTGGATCGATGGGGTCATGTAGGCGAGCTTGGCGAAGTTGCGAAAATCCTCGATGGTCGCGTATCGACGTCCCAGCGCGGTGTCGTACACGAACGGCGATCCGTAGGCCGGGGCAAACACCGTGTGAGGGTCACCGATCACAACGCTGTGGTCCGGGTTGCGAGCGTGCTGGGTGAACACCTCGGGAGCGACGCCGCTCACCAGCTCGCGGCACAAACCTGGCGGAAACCGGACTCGGGTGCCGTCCACTTCCGCCCCTGCGCCACGGAACACCTCGACCGCCTTGGGGTAATCGACGATCTCGATCCCAACCTTCTCGAGGATCGTGTCTGCGTTGTGCTCGATGATCTCCAAACCTTCATCGCACATCACTTCGACGGGCTTCAGCCGGCGGGTCAGGAAAGGCTGTTGCTCAATGTGGCCGCTGACCCTCATGGCCTGGCGAGCAGCCCGGCCCCCACCACGACGGCGTCGCACGTCGCTCACTGTCCCTCCTTGTTGGAGGCGCGCGAATCAGGCAACACTTCGGCGGTCCGCCATGAGCCGCGTGGCGGTCTCGGCCGCGGTGGCCGCATCCCGGCAATAGGCGTCGGCGCCTACCGCCTCGCCGAACTCCTCGTTGAGTGGGGCTCCGCCAACCATGACGATGTAGTCGTCACGGATGCCCTTGTCCACCATGGTGTCGATGACCACCTTCATGTAGGGCATGGTGGTGGTCAGTAGAGCCGACATGCCGAGAATGTCCGGCCGGTGCTCATCGAGGGCGGCCAGGTATTCCTCGACACTTGTGTTGATGCCGAGGTCGATGACCTCAAAACCGGCCCCTTCGAACATCATACCAACCAGGTTCTTCCCGATATCGTGGATGTCACCTTTAACGGTCCCGATGACGATCTTGCCGGTCTGGACCTCGCCGGTCTCTGCCAGCAATGGGCGGAGGATGGCCATACCCGCCTTCATGGCGTTGGCTGCAAGCAACACCTCTGGCACGAACAGAATCCCGTCGCGAAAGTCGATGCCGACGATCCGCATCCCCTCAACGAGCGCCTCCTCCAGGACCTTGGAGGCCGACCAGTCGCGGGACAGCAGGATATTGGTTCCCTCGGTGATCTCGTCGGCCAGTCCGTCGTAGAGATCGTCATGCATCTGCTCGACGAGTTCCTCGTCGGAGAGCGCAGAAAGATCGAGTTCTTCTTCCATCGATCATCCTCCAACCGTGTACCACAATGCGGGATTGTGCTGTATCACGGTACGATATCCGCAAACGCTCATACCGTCCAGCGCGGCAGGACAGTCAACGACGGTGGCGGTATGGTCCAGTCGGCAAAGGGCCGACCCGCTCTGCGGAGAAGGGGCCCCCACACAAGGAGGGAATGGGACAGTGAGCGATCTTCCAGGTGGCGCGAACGTGGTGGTGATCGGTGCCGGCATCGTCGGAAACGGTCTCGTCTGGCACCTGGCTGAACTGGGCTGGAAGGACATCGTCCAGATCGACAAGGGTCCGCTGCCCAATCCTGGTGGGTCCACCGGCCACGCCTCAAACTTCATCTTCCCGGTCGACCACAACAAAGAGATGGCCGCGCTCACCCTCGACAGCCAGGCGCAGTATGAGGAGATGGGGGTGCAGGTGACCCCTGGCGGTATCGAGGTGGCTCGCACGCCGGCCCGTCTGGAGGAGTTGGCTCGTCGGATGACATCGGCCAAGAGTTGGGGGATCGATTCGCGACTTGTCAGCCCGGCCGAGGTGAGCGAGCTCGTGCCGTTCCTGGACGACTCGGTGATCTTGGGTGGTTGGTATACGCCTTCGGTTTCGGTGGTCGACTCACTCCAGGCCGGCACCATCATGCGTGAGCGTGCGCAGGCCAAGGAGGCCCTCACGGTCGCGTCGAACACCGAGGTGCTGGACGTCGAGGTAGCGGCCGACCGGGTGGTGGCGGTCGTGACCGACAAGGGTCGGATCGAGACCGACCATGTGGTCGTCGCCTGCGGCGTGTGGAGCCCCCGCATCGCTCACATGGCAGGCGTCACCATCCCACTTGTTCCGGCAGTCCACCAGATGATCGACGTCGGGCCGCTGCCCGAACTCCAGGCCACGGGCAATGAGATCGGGTTCCCGATCGTGCGTGACATGGACACCTTCATGTACGAGCGGCAAACCGCCGGTTCCATGGAGGTGGGCTCATACGCCCATCGGCCCATCTTCCATCGCCCTGACGACATCCCTTCGCTGGATGAGTCACTGCTCTCGCCGACCGAACTGCCGCTGACTATGGACGACTTCGACCCCCAGCTCGCCGACGCCATCGAGCTCATGCCCTTCCTGGGCGAGGCCGAGATGAGATATGGCATCAACGGGTTGCTCTCGTTGACGCCTGACGCCATGCCGCTGCTGGGTGAGACGGAGGTGCGAGGGCTGTGGTCGGCGGCCGCGGTGTGGATCAAGGAGGGTCCGGGCATCGCCAAGATGATCGCCGAGTGGATGACAGACGGCTACCCGGAGATCGATCCTCACAGCAGCGACATCGCCCGCTTCTACCCGTACCAGCGCACTGACAAACACGTCCGGGATCGGTGCAGCGAACATTTCAACAAGACGTACGGAATTGTGCATCCCCGCGAACAGTGGGAGACGAGTCGTCTGGCCAGGGTCGGCCCGTTCTACCCACGAAGCGTGGAATTGGGAGCAGTGTTCTTCGAAGCGGGGGGATGGGAGCGCCCGCATTGGTACGAGGCGAACGCCCACCTCGTTGAGAAATACGGCGTGGAGGACCGCCCCCACGAGTGGGACGCCCGTTGGTGGTCACCCATCCAGAACGCCGAACACCTGGCGATGCGCGACGGCGTCGGGATGGTGGACGTGACGGCCTTCGCCATCTTCGACTTCACCGGCCCCGGCGTTGTCGACTACATCGACACGATGGCGGTCAACCAGTGTGACGTGGCGGTGGGCCGGGCCGTCTACACACCGCTGCTGACTCACGACGGCGGGTTCAAGAGCGACCTCACGATCATGCGGCTCGGCCGCCACCACTACCGGGTCGTGACCGGCGGGTTCGACGGGGGTCGCGACAGCCACTGGTTCAAGATCAACCTGCCAGACGACGGATCCGTGCACATGGAGGACAAGACATCGGCCATCACGACGGTCGGTGTATGGGGCCCCAACGCCCGAGACCTGGTATCGCGGGTCACAGAAGACGACATCGGCCACGAGGCATTCCCCTACGGCACGGTGAAGTTCGTCACCATCGGTGAGATCCCGGCGATGATGTTTCGCATCTCTTATGTCGGTGACCTGGGATGGGAGATCTACACCGATATGGAACACGGCCTCAAGCTGTGGGACACGCTCTGGGAGGCGGGCCAAGATCTTGGCGTCACCGCGGTCGGGGCCGGGGTATACGGGACCACCGGACGCCTCGAGAAAGGCTATCGTCTGATGGGTGCCGAGTTGGAGAGCGAGTACACCCCGGTAGAGGCCGGCCTCGCCCGCCCCAAGGTCAAGAGCGCCGACTTCATTGGCAAGGCGGCCTACCTCGCGGCCCGCGCCTCTGAACCGGAGGCCATCATGTGCACCCTAACCATGGAGGACCACACCTCTGCGGCCGGCATCAAGCGATTTCCAACTGGCGGCAATGAGCCGATCCTCACCCTGGACGGGGAGCGCATCGTCGACAGCCAGGGCCGGGTCAGCCGAGTCACCAGCGCCGGGGCGGGCCCGTCGGTCGGCAAATTCTTGCTGCTCGGCTATCTGCCACCAAGCCACGCCGTGGAGGGCACAGAGCTCCAAATCATGTATATGAACGAGTTGTACCCCGTGAAGGTCGCGGTGGCCGGCAGCACACCGCTGTTCGATCCGCAAGACTCTCGGATGAAGCAGTAGGCATGCGCATCCTTGTTTGCATCAAACGGGTGCCCGCCCCTGGCGCCAGGATCGTCGTCGAACCAGACGGGCAAACCATCGACACCGCCAACCTCGGGTTCACGATCAGCCCCCACGAGGAGTGCGCCGTCGAGGCGGCCGTGCAATTGGTGGAACAGCATGGCGGCAACGTGACGGTGATGACCCTGGGACCAGAGGGGGCGGAGGAACAGCTTCGCCATGCGGTGTCGGTCGGGGCCACAGACGCCATCCTCATCCCGGCGGGTGAGCGGGACTGGGACCCCCAAGCCACTGCCCGAGCTCTCACCGACGCCATCGGCGATGCCGAGTCCGACGGTGCTTTCGACCTGATCCTCTTCGGCAACGAGTCGGCCGATTCAGGCGGATACCAGGTTGGCGTCAGAGTCTCTCGGGCGCTGGGCCGGCCGATGGTCAACGGTATCAAGGGCATCGAGATCGGAAAGGGTGTGGTCACCCTCAGACGGGAGACCGACGGAGGATCAGAACTCTATGAGCTGCCGCTACCGGCGGTGGTCGGGGTCAAGGAGGGCATCACCCTGCCCCGCTACCCGACGCTGCGGGGTCGACTGGCGTCGAAAAAGGCAGACGTACGAACGTTCGAGGCCGGCGAGCAACCGGGTGGTCAGTCGATGGTGGCTCTGGCAAACCCGCCCGAACAGGTTAAGCAGACGGTGATGCTGACGGATGCGGCCGCCGCCGTCGACGTGATGGAAGAACTGGGGTTGCTGTGATCCTGGCCATCGTCGAGCACGACCGGGGCACCCTCAACGAGCTGACGCTCCAGGCCTTGGCCGTGGCTCGAGATCTCGGCGACGTCGAGGCGGTGATCCTCGGATCGGCCGGCGCCGGCCTGGCCGAGGAGCTGGGCGCCCACGGGGTCTCCAAGGTGCACGTCGCCGACCACGAACTGCTGGCCGACTACGGGCCGGACGCCTGGGCCGAGACGACACGGCAACTGGCCGACGCGATCGGGGCCGAGGTGGTGCTGGCGATCGGGTCAGATCGCGGCAATGAGGTCATGGCTCACATCGCTGCCCGCCTCGATGCGCCGATGGTGGCCAACGTGATTTCGGTCACGCCAGGCGAGGACTGGGGGGTCGTGCGGGTGCGCTGGGGCGGGAGTCTGCACGAGGAGGCCCTCGTCGTCGCGCCGCTCAAGCTCCTAACGGTGGCACCCCATGCCCTAGCGGCGAGCGAGGTAGGCGGGCCACAAGCCGAGGTCGTGCCCTTCATGCCATCGCTATCGGATGAGGGCGTGACCAGAGTCATCGACCGGGCCACGTTGGCGGAGGGGATCACCCTGGCCACTGCGCCGATCGTGGTGAGCGGCGGGCGCGGCGTCGGCTCGGCCGAGAATTTCTCGATCCTCGAGGAGCTGGCCGATCAGTTCGGGGGTGTGGTCGGATGCTCGCGGGTGGCCACCAACAACGGGTGGCGACCGCATTCCGATCAGGTCGGCCAGACCGGCACTCGGGTGGCACCGGATCTGTACATCGCCTGTGGGATCTCCGGGGCGATCCAGCACTGGGTGGGAATGATGGCATCGAAGAAGGTCATGGCAATCAACACGGACGCCGAAGCCCCGATGGTCACCAAGGCCGACTACGCCCTCGTCGGCAACCTCCACGAGATCGTGCCGGCCATCATCGAGGAGATCCGCAACCGCCGGGGATAGTCGATATTCGGCGGGTCAGCGGTCCTGCGGATGCTGGACGATGGCCTGATCGAGGCGGTGATAGTCACTGGCGTCTGCGGTGAAAAGGGCCTCCACAGTGGTGAGACCGGTAGGTGGGTCGAGCGTACCCGCGGCGATCGCCATCGTGCTCGGCCTGTCAGCCGCCCGCCAGAAGAGGGTGGAGCCACATTCACCACAGAATCCGTATTGCACCGTGTCGGTCGCGGCGTACCAGACCAGCGACTCCTCACGCACCGTTAGATCCGCAACATCCGCTGACGTGGCGGCCAGGAAGTGCCCGGTGTGCCTGCGGCACCTGATGCAATGACAGTTGACGACGTCTCGTAGCGCCCCCTGTACCTCGTAGGTGACGGCGCCGCACAGACACGATCCGCTGTATTCCATGCACCGCAGTGTGGCACGGTCTCTCGCGGATGCGAGGCTTCGAAGCCTAGATCCACCGCACGGATCGGCTCAGATTCTCTGACTCGCCCAGGCCTACGGCAGCCACGCCCTCCACGTGTCCTCGTTGTCACTCACCCACTGTGCAGCGACGTCGGCAGGATCGTCACCGTCGATCTCAACGGGTGGCAGCATCACGAGCTGATCCTCCGTGGTGATCGTGAACGCCTGCAGGAAGGCGAAGACGTCAGGTGCCTTTTCCTCCAACAATCCAGAAGCGGCCTTGAAGATGGGGTCTTCGGGGTAGTCGCAGTCGACGTTGCCGTCGCCGGCCGCGGCGCTGGCACCGCACCCCTCGGTGAATGGGGGCAACTCCACGTTCACCAGATCGTACTTGGCGACCGCCGCAGTCGGCGTCCACCAATATAGGAGGACCGGCTCGCCGGCGGCGACCCTCGCATCGACTTCGGCGACCGTCGCCGGTTCGGACCCGGAAAAGATCACCTCGAGCGGCAGTCCCAGGTTCGCGATGATCTGCTCGTCGTACTGTGAGTAGGACGGATCGGTGCCGAGGAACCGGCCCATCTCGCCGGTCTCGGCAGTGCCGAACAAGGCGGCAAGGTCAGGATCGGCGAAACCCTCCCACGTGGCCAGCGAAGGATTCTCATCGATAACGTAACGAGGCACGAACCACCCGATCTTGCCGACCGCCCCCAGGGCGCCCAGGTCCACCACCGAGCCCTCATCGAAATACGTGGTTTCCGCATCTGTCACACCAGACGGCCAGATCTCGAGGACCGCGTCGAGCGTCCCATCCGCCATTCCGGTGAACATGGCATCGTTCTCGTTGACCTCGGTGATCTCCACCGTATATCCGAGCTCGCTCTCGATGATGTTTTTCGCCACCTCGACATTCATTCGCGACGCCGTCCACGGGTTGACGATCAGGTTGATCGTCTGCGATTCGCCGGAGCCGCACGCGGCCGCTACCAGGACAAGTGCGGCTGCAGTCAATACGAGCTTCTTCATGGTTCTCCCTCCAGGACCGCACCAGCGCGCGGGGGCCCGAAGGGTTAAATTACCCCTCATGTCATCCGAAAGTCCACCCTGTCTAGAGATCAGGAATGTCTGGAAGGTGTTCGGTCAGAAACCCGACCGAGCCATGCAGATGGCAGAGGCAGGCCGCGCCCGGCCGGAAATCCTCGAGAGCACCGGGTGCACGATCGGGGTGCATGATGTCTCTTTCGACGTGAAGACGGGTGAGACGTTCGTTGTGATGGGTCTGTCGGGATCGGGGAAATCGACCCTCATCCGTTGTGTCTCCCGCCTCGCCGATGTGACGAGGGGCTCCGTCGCCCTCGACGGCGAAGATCTCACCCAGATGAGTGAGCAGGCCTTGCGGCAGGTGCGGCGCGAGAAGCTGTCGATGGTGTTCCAGCACTTCGGGCTGCTCCCGCACCGTCGGGTGATCGACAACGTCGCATACGGGCTCGAGGTGCAAGGGATCTCCAAACAGGACAGACACACTCGAGCGATGGAGGTGCTCGAGGTCGTCGGTCTCGAAGGGTGGGAGAACCACTACCCACAGCAGCTCTCCGGTGGTATGCAGCAGCGGGTCGGACTTGCCAGGGCATTGGCGGTCGATCCAGAGGTCCTCTTCTTCGACGAGCCATTCTCGGCGCTGGACCCTCTCATCCGGCGCGACATGCAGGAGGAGTTACTTCGATTGCAGGAGGAAATGCAACGCACTCTCGTGTTCATCACCCACGATTTTGCCGAGGCGATCAAGCTTGGCGACCGGATAGCGATCATGAAGGACGGCGGGTTCGATCAGGTGGGCACGGCCGCAGAGCTGATCGCGAATCCGGCTACCGATTATGTCAGTGAGTTCACCAAGGACATCCCCCGGGCGAAGGTGCTCACCGCAGGAGACGTCATGCGTCCGGTGGATGGAACCGACTCGCTGGGCAGCGTCTCGCGAGATGAGACGATTGAGTCGATCCTCCCCGCTTTGCTCGTCGACCCGGGCCCGCTGGCGGTCGTCGATGCCACAGGAAGCCAAGTAGGCCTGGTCGATCGGAAAGCGGTGGCCGAGGTCATCGGCATATGACGGCGAACGCCGCGCCGATCGTCCGCGGGGTATCCGGCGCCGCCCTGCGCCGCTTGCTGCCGTGGGTTGCGCTGGTCGGGGGGATCGTGCTGCTCCAGATTCTGTTCGGATCCGAAGCAACGTTTCCCGCATCGCTCGACACGTTCATCTCCGATCCGCTGGATGCGCTGGGTGCCTGGATAAGGACCAATCGCCGCTCACATCTGCTGTTCACCGGCTTCTTCACTCCGTTGACGAATGTCATAGACGGAGCCCTCACCGGACTCGAGGGCTTCCTGTTGTGGCTGCCGTGGTACGTCGTCGTGGCAGCCGTCATCCTGATCCCCGCCAGAGTGAAGATGTGGAAGCAGGGCTTGCTCGCCGGAGGAGTGCTGCTCTACACCGGGCTCATCGGACTGTGGGAAGCGACGATGGAGACCCTTGCCCTGATGTCCACCGCGGTGCTGATCGCCATCATCATCGGCTTGCCACTCGGGATATGGGCAGCATTGAAGCCAACCGTCGAGCGGGTCATCCGCCCCATCCTCGATGCGATGCAGACCGTGCCCGCGTTCGTCTATTTCCTTCCCCTGATCGGGTTCTTCGGCATCGGCGCGGTCAACGCGACAGTGGCCACGGTCATCTACGCGCTCGCTCCCGTGGTCAGGCTGACGACGCTGGGGGTCCGGCAGGTTCCCCAACAGGCGATCGAGGCATCCCGGGTGTTCGGATCGACCACCCGCCAGACCCTGGTCAAAGTGCAGATACCCATGGCGCTCCAGACAATCCTCACGGGTCTCACCCAGACGATCATGATGGCGCTGGGGATCGTGGTCCTAGCCGCCCTGATCGGTGCAGGAGGTCTGGGTGAGAATGTCTTCCAGAGTCTGTCGCAGCGTCGCACCGGCCGGGGGGTCGCCGCCGGTCTCGCCATCGTGGCGGTGGCGGTGGTGCTCGACCGAGTGTGGCGAAGCCTGGCCAACTTCGACCCCGCCCGGCGCACTCCTCGGCAGTGGCGGCTCATCGGTATCGCCGGATTGGTCGGGGCGACCGTAATCGGGCGGGCGATCGGCTCCGTCGAATTCCCGGAGGTGTGGAGCCTCAGCGCCTTCGATCCCATCGACAACATCGTCGTCTGGGCCCGAGACAACCTCTCGTGGATCACCCGGCCCGTCAACGATTTCATCGTCGCCGGAGTCGTTGTCCCGGTTCGCGACTTCCTCACCGACACGCTGGCGTGGCCGGCGTTGATCTTCGTGACCGGTTGGGCCGGCTGGCGGCTCAAGGGATGGGGCCTAGCCCTCTTCGGAGCGACAGCCGTCGCCGTCATCGGACTGATCGGCATGTGGGCGCTCTCGATCAACACCCTGGTTCAGGTCATCACCGCAACTCTGATCGCAGTGGCGATCTCCATCCCGGTAGGCATCTGGGCCGGACGCAAACCGCGGGTCGAGGCGGCCCTCGGCCCAATCCTCGACGCGCTCCAGACGATTCCCTCGCTGGTGTACATCATCCCGGTGGTGATCTTGTTCACGGTCGGCGTGGTTCCCGGGATCATCGCTTCGGTTTTGTACGCGATCGTGCCGGGCATCCGCATCACGGCGCTGGGAATTCGCGGGGTCCCGACCGAGACGGTAGAGGCCTCGCGGACTTTTGGGGCGACTCCTCGCCAAACCATGCTCGGTGTACGGATCCCGCTGGCCGCCGCCACAATCATGGCAGCGATCAATCAGGTGATCATGATGGTGCTGGCGATGGTCATCATCGCCGGCTTCGTGGGCGGCGGCGCCCTCGGGTTCGAGACAATCCGGGCGTTGACCCGCAGCCTCTTCGGGCTCGGGGCCGAGGTTGGTTTGTCGCTCGTGCTGATGGCCATGGTCCTCGACCGTTTCACCCAGGCGTGGGGCGAGCGACTTCAGCCACCCGCGGGACACTGAGCAGTGGTGCACGAGGACCGCTACGACTTCGTCATCAT
>CAJVYZ010000044.1 GCA_913009915.1 uncultured Gemmatimonadota bacterium
GGGTATGAGTGCAGTGATAGGGTGGCCGGCGGTCGGCTGGCAGCGGTCGGCGGGGAGTCGGGGCCGTCACCGCACACCGCACGCCGCACACCACACCCTCGTCGGCTTCACTGCCCATTGATGAGCTCCGTAAACAGATTCGTCACCACGACCACGCTGCGCTCCCCTTCACCACTCCGCAACATCACGAATCTGTCACCATCCGGGTGAATATCGTAGTTGGCGTGCATCGGGTTGGGCACGTAGGCGCCCTCCAGCAACACGGCTCCAGTTCCGATGACCAGGGGCGGCCCCGGATCGATGGGGACTCGCATGACACGATCACCCGACCGGTAGAATAGTTCCCGGCCCGACGGCGCCCACACCGGCTCCGTCCCACCAGCTGGGGACACTATCCATTTGCCGGAGGTATCAGGGAAGGTACGAAGGTAGACTTCGGATTCTCCGCTCTCATCGGACACGTACGCCAGCAGCGACCCATCGGGCGATATCTTGGGCGCGCGTTCCTGGTGCTCGGTGACGAGAAACGGCGCGGCCTCCCCTGTGGTCATATCCAGCAACCACAGATCTCTGCCCGTAAGGGAGTCGTTCTGGCGAAACACCGCCAGCCGTCCGTCGGGGCTGAATTCCACATCCCACTGACGCTGATCGCTGCCGTAGACGAGCGTTTCCGAACCGGTGCCGTCAGCCGAGCGCCGGTAGAGATCGTTGGCGCCATCCCGTTGCCGGGAGTAGACCAGGCCGCGACCGTCTGGCGTCCACGCTGGGTAATAGTTGTTGTTCTCGAACGTCAGCCGCTGGAGCGATCGTCTCTTGATATCGAACAGCCACACGTGAAAAGCGCTGGCTTCCAGGATGACTACGGAAATCCTGCTACCGGTTGGGTCGTATCGCGGGGCGCCGAACGCTCGGGCGTCGGGGACCAGGAGATACTCACGTCCGTCGCGGTCTACCTCGACCAACTGACGCCGAAAATCACCCTCGCGGGTGTAGACCAGAGTGCCCGTCGCCGAAACGGCGAAGTCGTTGACCAGATAAGGATTCAGCCCAACATCGGCTTCGAGCACCCGCGGCGCCCCGCTCACGGTTCGGGTGTCGCGGTTGTACTCGATGGCCCACAGGGTGTCGTTCAGCGCGTACAGCAGGTGCCCCGAGGCAGCGTATACGGGACGAGCGCCCTCGACCAGGTAATGGTAGGAACCCGTTTCGCGCGACAGGACCGCGATTCGGGTGCTCGTTTCCGTGCCCACGGTAAACAGAACATCCTTGGTTCCCGGCACGGGGTAGGGGAAGGCATGAGAGCGCTCGCCTCGTGTCGTGTCCAACGCGGTCAACGCCACTGGTTCCCCTCCGCTCGCCGGTATTTCGTAGAGCCCTTGTGGATCGAACGACACGTAAATTATGTGATCGTCGTCAGTCCAACCTGGCATGCGAGCCTGCCGGTGCCCGAGGTTGGCCAACGTGCCGTCGGACAGATCCAGTATCATGAGGCCGTCAGGGCTGGTAAACCCAAGGCGACGACTGTCGGGAGAATAGAACGGGTTGCCGCCGTTTTCGGTGCCCCGCAGAAGACGTGCCCGGAAATTGTCGAACTGCCGGTGGTAAAGCATCCGGCCGTTGGGGCCGGTGCCCACGTACACGAAGCCCGATCCATCGGGCGCAGCAGCGATCAGCCGTAACGGGGCATTGCCGAATTGTTGGCTCGCCGGGAAAGTGGTGATGAAGCGGGTGAGCGCCTCGGAGGAAGGCTCCGGCCGGCTGAGCCAGGACCAGACGGCTACCGCAGTGGCCACGAGGGCAACGACGCCAATGACGATCACCGACTTGCGGCTTGCGGCCGGTACGCCCTGCCCTGCCACGCCGGGATAGGAGTAGCTGTCGGAGGTCCACTGTTCGGCCGGGCGGGCCAGGGCATCGGCAAATTCCTGCGCGCTGGCAAACCGATCGGCTGGGAGTTTCTGGATGGCTTTGTGGATGGCCCCGGCGATGCCCGGGGGAACACTGCGCCGCTTGCCGGTGATCGGCGGCGCGTCTTCGGTCACGATCTTGGTCAGGATGGCCTGGGCGTTCGGGCCCGCATGCGGAGCTTCCCCGGCCAACATTTCGTAGGCCACACAGCCCAGCGAGTAGACATCGCTCCTGGCATCGAGTTCCCGGTCGGCCATGGCCTGTTCCGGGCTCATGTACTGAGGAGTGCCCAATGACAGACCGGTTTCAGTCAAACGAGATCCGCCTGCGTTCCGAACCGCCAGCGCGATGCCGAAATCGGCCACCACGGCCTGGCCGTCATGCAGCAGGATGTTCTCGGGTTTGATGTCGCGGTGAATGACGTCGTGCCGGTGGGCGTAGTCGAGCGCGCTGGCCACCTGGCGGGTGAGTTCCACCGCCTGCTCGATGGCCATCTCATGCTCGCGCTCGAGCAGCTGCCTCAGCGTCTCGCCCTCCACATAAGGCATGACATAGAACAGGAGACCGTCGGCCTCGCCCGAGTCGTGCAACGGCAGAATGTGGGGATGCTGCAGGTTGGCGGTGACCTTGATCTCGGCCAAAAACCGCTCGGCCCCGAGAATGGCCCCCAATTCCGGATGCAGCACCTTGAGGGCCACTTGACGGTCGTGCTTCTCGTCCCGGGCCAGATACACCGTCGCCATCCCGCCGCGGCCCAGCTCGCGCTCAACGGTGTAACGCCCTGTAAGGGCGGATTGGATGCGGCCGGCGATGTCTGTCATGGGACGATCTGCAGTGTACGATGGAAAAGCAGCTGTCGGCTGGCACCTGTCGGCGGACAGCGTACTGCCCCCGCTGCCCCGCTGCCCTCCGCTGCCCTCGCTTTTTTCACGGTTTGGTAGTCACGTACTTGAGAATCTCCACCACCTGCGCCGGCGTCCCGGCCACCGCCTGCGCCGCGGCGTCGACCTCCTTGAGCGCGTGGGTCAGGCTGTCGTCGTGGAGGGTGATGATCGGCTTTCCCAGAGCCACTGCGTAGCCGGCGTCGAAGGCGGCGTTCCACTGCTTGTACTTCTCGCCGAACCGGACCACTACCAGGTCCGCCCGCTGGATGGCCGTTCGGCTTCGGATGGCGTTGATCTTGCCACCCTTGTGGTCGTTCCAGAATGGCTTGTCCTCCGGCCCGAGGATGTTGGCACCGACATCGTCGCTGGCGCTGTGGTCGGTTACCGGCCCAACCAAGGTCACGGGAAGCGACGCCGCTGCGATCCCGGCTGCTATCCGGTCGCGCCAGTCAGAGTGAATCTCCCCGGCGAGGTAGACGATGAATTCCATTCAACCTCTGTGCTTTGAAACGGCAATCAGCTGGTAGCTATCGGGTAGCGGCGGGGCAGCAGGGCAGCCCAACATGGTCGAAAGCCAGATATGCCGCCAGTTAGGAAGCCGCGAGGCGCCACCCGATCATGGACGGTGATGCTGCTGGAGCCGAGTAACAATACCGTCTGCCGGGTGGATTGGCCAGCGGACGGGGACCGGGCCGAGAGTGCCATCGAGGCCCTCCCGGGTTGCGAAAGTGGCCGTGAAACATGAGTTTAGCTAGGTCGTAGGGGTTCGGGACCACCGCAGGGCGGCGGGGGCAGTATGCTGTCAGCAGATAGCCGATAGCCGACAATCGTCGTTCCACCGCACTCCACACGCCGCACACCACACCATGACAGACCTCGACCGCCTCACCACGGCCCTATCAGACCGCTACGCCATCGAGCGAGAAGTCGGCGCCGGTGGCATGGCCACCGTCTACCTGGCCCAGGACCTCAAGCACGATCGCAAGGTGGCGATAAAGGTCCTCAACCCGGACCTGGCCCAATCCCTTGGGGCACAGCGGTTTCTCGCCGAAATCAAGGTCACCGCCCGGTTGTCACATCCCCACATCCTGCCGTTGCTTGATTCGGGCGAGGCCGACGGCTTTCTGTTCTACGTCATGCCGTACATCGACGGCGCCACCCTGCGGCAGCACATCACCGACCAGACGGTGCTTCCCCTGGAGGAAGCGGTGACGATCGCGGTCGACGTGGCCGCGGCACTGGCATACGCCCACGACGAGGGCGTGGTCCACAGAGACATCAAGCCGGAGAATATTCTGTTCTCGGGCGGCAAGGCGGTCGTGGCCGACTTCGGTATTGCTCAAGCACTCTCGGCGGCCGGTGGCGACCGGATGACCCAGACCGGGCTGGCCATCGGCACTCCCGCATACATGAGTCCCGAGCAGGCATCCGGAGATGCGGTCGATGGGCGCAGTGACGAATACGCCCTGTCGTCGTTGCTCTATGAGATGCTGGTCGGGGAGCCGCCCTACACCGGCCCCAACGCCCAAGCCATCATCGCCAAGAGGGTGACCGATCCGATTCCCTCGGCCCGCCGGCTGCGTGACACTGTTCCCCATGTTCTGGACCGGGCCATCTCCAAGGCGCTGGCCAAATACCCGACGGATCGGTATCCGACCATGGCGGAATTTGCCGCCGCAGTCGCCAGCTACGACCATGACGACTCGAGCGCTGGGCGCAATCCGCTGATTACCTACGGCATCGGGTTCGGCGTGCTCATCGTCGTGGCCCTGGGACTCGCGTTCGCGCTGTCTCGGACCTCAGGCTCGGTAGGCGGGGAAACGACGACCAGCGTGGAACGCATCGTGGTGTTCCCGTTCTCGATCCGAGGGACCAGCGAAATCGCCTACCTGGGCGACGGGATGGTAGATCTCTTGAGCACCAAACTGGACGGGGCCGGCAACTGGCGCAGTGCCGATCCCCGGGCAATCATGAGCGCCGTGACCCAGGAAGGAGGAGGACAGCCAAGTCTGGAGCGCAGCGGTCAAATCGTGGAGGATCTGAACGCCGATCTGTACGTGCTGGGCACCATCATAGAAGTCGGCGGGTCCATGCTCATCGACGCGACGCTATACCGCGCGGGTCAGAGCAGCGACCCCATCGCCTCGGCTTCGGCCGAAGGCAACAGCGATCAGGTGCTGATTCTGGTCGACGAACTGGCGGCCGAGCTGCTGCAAGGTCAGACAGGTGTTAGCGGAGTACGGCTGACACGCTTGGCGCTGGTCACCACCGACTCGCTCCCCGCGCTCAAGTGGTACCTCAACGGTGTGCGGGAGTTTCGGGCAGCCCGATTCCCCGAGGCCTGGACCGCGTTTTCCAATGCTGTGACGGCCGACACGGCGTTCGCCCTGGCCTGGTATCAACTGAGCGTGACCGCAGATTGGTTGTTGCGTACGGACCTCTCTCCCTTCGATGCGTCTAACCGGGCCATGCTGTTCGCCGACCGGTTGACGGATCGAGACCGGCAGTTGCTCGAGGCGCTGCGGACCGTCCGCCGAGGGCGGCTCGAAGAGGCCGAGCGAAGGTACCGGGCGATCCTGGGGAGCTACCCGGACGACGTCGAAGCGTGGTTCCAGTTGGGCGAACTGCTGTCCCACGTGGCGCCAATGCAGGGAGGCCAGCTCACGTCGTCAATGGAAGCATGGCGTGAAGTGGTCCGCCTCGAGCCGGACCAATCCACCGCTTACCTTCACATGGCGCGAGTCGCTGCCAGCATGCGAAACTGGGCCATGCTCGACACCATGTCGAGCCAGGGGTTGGCGCTGGTGCCCAGCGGCGACCGAAGCCTGGAAATGGAAACGCTGCGAGCGTTCTCGGGTTCGGATTCCGCGGTGCACGCACTGGCGGGCCACCTGCTACGCGCAGGATCGGAAGCGACCTTGGCACAGGTACAGTGGAGCGGCGCCACCTATCTCCCCATCGACAATGCCATCGAAGTCGCCCATTTCATGACCGAGCCGCATCGATCCGCCGAGCTTCAGGCTGTGGGCCATGCCACGTTGGCGTACCTGTACATGGCCAAGGGACAGCGGGCCAAGGCCATGGTTCAACTGGACGCCGCGGCCCGACTCGACCCTGGTATGGCATTGGCCAATCGCGCGCTCATCAACCTGGCCCCCTTCCAACCGGCGAGCCCAGCCACTCTGCGATCGCTGCGCACAGCGTTACGAGCATACGACGCAGCAGCAGAACTCCCATCGGCATCTTCCACCATGTGGATCGCGGTGCACAATGGACTCCGGGAAGAAATTCGCGCGTATCTCCTTGGACTGCTGGACGGGCAGCTTCAAGACGGTACTCCGGCCGCGGCCGACTTGGACACCATAGATGTCCCCGTGGCATTGGGATCCACGGTCGCGGACTGGCGCCGCGGTGTCCTTTCCTCAGCCGCCTGGAACGCGGGGGATCGGCCCACAGCCTTGAAACAGATGGAAGCGATAGAACTCGAAGGTTGGTATCCATACACCAACGCGTCGGCTTTCATTTCCCGGGGACGAGAGCGATTCCTGTTGGCGACACTGCTGGAAGAAGCGGGGCGGTCGGACGAAGCCCTACGGTGGTACGGTACGTTCGAGGGCTCCGGGCCTCACGACCGGATGTACATCGCGCCGTCACATTTCCGGCGGGCCCGGATCCATGAGCAGCTGGGAAACCACAAGACCGCCGCGGAGCACTACCGGGCGTTCATCGAGCTGTGGCAGGATGCCGATCCGGAGTTCCAGCCGCTGGTAAAGGAGGCGCGGGCGCGACTAGGTGACGTGCTGGTTGAGGAGCGCTAGCGACTGAGAGCTGGAAGCTGAAAGCCAGGAGTTCGGAGTTGAACGCCGATCGGCGCGAATGTCCTACCCCCCCCTACGCCCCACCCCCTACTCACTCAGTTCCCCACCTTCTCCACCAGTTCGGTGAAGAAATTCTGCACCAGAATCAAGTCACCAGAGATATCCCCGCCACCGGCACGCTCGATCATGACAAAGCGACCGTCCGGGCTCACGTCGTACAACCGATTCCGGGAATTCACCTCGTAGTCTTTGTCCAGCGGCAGCTCGACCGTGGTCGTCCGCAACACCGAGCTGGGACCTCGAGTAAGGTCCACGACGTGGATGTTCTGGCCGGTGAGGCCTCGGTAGAACAGCTCCCGGCCGTCGGCGCTCCAGGCCGGCTCGATCCCTCCGCCACCGGAAATGAGCCACTTGCCGTCGTTCGTGTTGGGAAACGGCCGCAGGTAGATCTCTCGCTGGCCGGACTCGTCGGAGGTATACGCCAGGTAGCGCCCATCGGGGGACAGCGCCGGCTCGAACTCATGGAACGGACTGGCGACGATCGGGATTGGAGCGCTATCTACCCCGGGCCGAAACGCCAGGATGTCGTCGCTGCCCGGACTGCCGGCGCTAATGACCAGCCACTGACCGTTCCGGGACCACTCCGCGGTAATGATGACCCGGTCTATTTCGAGCACCAGTTCCTCAGGCCCGCTCCCGTCGGCTTGCTTGTTCCAGACGCCATCCTGTTCACGTTCGGAGATGAAGGTGACCGATTGGCCATCCGGGGTCCACACGGGGTTCCGGTTGTTGAAGCCGGAAAAGGTGAGGCGCGAGAGCGGGCCGGTATCCAACTGCTTGACCCAGATATCCGATTTGTTGGCGTCGGTCACGACCTCGACAGCCAAGTGACTGCCGGAGGGAGACACCGCGACGGCCTCGAACTCTATTTCACGGGTCCAGTCTTCGTCGACCTTGCGGGCGTCCCCCGCCCGGGTGACCCACACGACCACCTCAGGCGCATTGAACCCCAGGGTGGTATACACCAAGGTTCCATTGGCGGACAAGCTCAAGTCGTTCCATCCACTCGCCCGCACGTCAACTCCCGACACCAGGGCCTTGGGTTGTCCGGATAGAGCCAGTTTGTCCTGGTCGAAGGGCGCTGCCATCAGGGTGCCCTCCCCGGTCAGATAGACGAGATGGCCTGTAGGGGTGTAATGAGCGCCGACTCCAGGGACGGACCCGCGTGACTCCCCCGATTCGAGGTCCACAAAATGGAGTTCATAGGTCGCGTTCAAGGTGAGATCTGTTGCGCGATCGAGCATCTCCACGCCTCTCGCCGCCTGGCGCGCAGCCACTATGAGCCCTCGGCCGTTGGGGAGCAGCAGCGGGTGGCTGTAGGTGACTCCAGGCGCGGCCTGCAGGGTGACGACCTCCTCGACCTCTCCACCACCGGCCGAAACCCTCTGCAGTATCAGGCCCGCTTTGTCGATGAAGTAGAGCCAGCCATCCGGCCCCCAGGACAAATCACCCGCCGGTTCACCTTCCCAAACCACCAGGGACGGCCCGCCGGCCAATGAGATCACCTTGATCTGCGGCGCGGCACCAGCGGTGCGGAACGCGACCTGCGTGCCATCCGGAGAAATGGCCGGCGCCCAGGCACCTTCAGTGCCGGGGATCGGGCGAGCGTTCAGTTGGTCGAAGGGACGGTACCACAACTTCCAGCCGCCGCTGCTGGCGGAGGAAGACCGATCCGCCAGGGTCATCAGGGCCGAGTCGACGCCGACATACACCAACCCTGATCCGTCGGGCAGGATGTCGACTCTGGGAAGATTGCCCAGTCCCGAATAGAACAACGTTTCGTTGTCCTCGAACCCCAAGGCGAACCGCATGACCGGTGAGTCGCGAGTCGATGACCGCGACATGGCCCAGCCAAGCAGCAGCACCAGGAGGCCGACCGTCACCATCAGGGGTATGGCCAGCCGTTGCCGCCAATCCGCGGCCGGCGCACCCGGCAGCGGGATCGCCGCGCTGCTCATGCTGAGAGACGGGTCCGAGAGTCCGGTGGAAAATTCGGCCGCCGAACCAAACCGGTCGGCCGGAAGTTTTTCCAGCGCCTTTAGCACCGCGGCGTTGACCGACATCGGCACGGAACGTCGCAGCTCGGTGAGCGGCCTGGGATCGTCGGTCATCACCTTGGCCACGATCGCCTGGGCGGTCGGGCCCGAGAAGGGCGGCTCACCGGACAGCATCTCGTAGAGGGTGGCTCCCAGGGCGTACACATCGCTCCGTGCCGTGAGTTCCCGATCCCCCATGGCTTGTTCCGGGCTCATATAATGCGGCGTGCCAAGGCTCATGCCCGTCTCGGTCATCCGGGTGCCGCCCGCCTTGCTGGCGGCTAGCGCGATCCCGAAATCGGCTACCAGCGCCGAGCCGTCGAGCAGCAGGATATTTTCCGGCTTGATGTCGCGGTGAATGACGTCGTGGCGGTGGGCGAAGTCCAGAGCACTGGCCACTTCCGAGGCCAGCCGGACGGCATCCTCCACGGGAAGCTGCTTCTCCCGGTCGAGCCGGTCGCGCAACGACTCGCCCTCGACATACGGCATCACGTAGTAAAGGAAAGAGTCTGCCTCGCCCGAGTCGTGCAGCGGCAGAATGTGCGGGTGCTGCAGGTTGGCCGTGGTCTTGATCTCACTCAGGAAACGCTCGGCGCCAATCACCGCGGCCAGCTCCGGCCTGAGGACCTTGACCGCCACCTTGCGATCGTGCTTGACGTCGTGCGCCAGATACACGGTTGCCATGCCGCCGGCACCGAGTTCTCCCTCGATGGTGTAGCGGTCGGACAGGGCGGCGGTGAGGCGGTCGAGGTCGGTCATGGCGTGGGGTGCGGGGTGCGGAGTGCGTAGGATGCCAGAACGAAGATAACAGAGAGCGTACCGCAGTGTGCAGTGACCATCGGCATCTGGCGTGTCGCGGCTAAAGCCGCGGCTCGGCTGATGTCACTAAAGTGACCAATGCGCTCCGAAGGTGCTCGTCGCTTCAGCGGCATCAGCCGAGAGCCGGCTTCAGCCGGCGGCAGGGCGGCGGTTTCGGTCATCGGCTCAATCCCCCACCCTGTCCTTGAGCTCCTCGAAGAAATTCTCCACCACGATCACCACGCCATCGTCGACAGCCATCCGCGTAAGTTCAGCCATGATGAAACGTCCATCCGGGGCCACATCCCAGGGGGTGTAATACAGGGTCTGGACGCCGAGCAATTCGTCGCGCACGTGGAATAGCCGTTCGGGACGGCCGTGGCCGAACGCGGTTCCGGCCGCCGACACGCGGACCGCCATCATGTCCTTGTCGCCGCTCAGGGAGAACAACTCTCCTCCGTCACGGCTCCACAGCGGCGACGGCGGCGAGTTCGGGCTTGAGGACCTTGACGGCGACTTGGCGTTTGTGCTTGAGATCTTCGGCCAGGAACACGGTGGCCATGCCGCCCTCACCCAAACGGCTGAGGATCTGGTAGCGGTCCGCGAGCGCGGATGAGAGTCGTTCAGTCGATTCAGTCATTGGGCCTGGACCGTCAACCGCATACCGTGAACGAGGAATCTAGCGTCGTCGCCTGAGCTCGTCGCTAAAGCGACGGCTCGGCTGATGTCACTGAAGTGACCTCCCGCCTTTGCCCTGTGCGGCCTTGTCCCCGCAGCGAAGGTCCCAGATCGGAAGAGCGTCGTGTAGGGAAAGAGTGTAGATCTCGGTGGTCGCCGTATCATTAAAAAAAAAAAAATAGTCATCACCATCGCACCCCATGGCATCGTACAGCGCGCTATGTGTGCTGTGTCTGTTCTGTCAGCTGCAGCAGACACCTGTCTACTCTGACCGC
>CAJVYZ010000045.1 GCA_913009915.1 uncultured Gemmatimonadota bacterium
GTCGAGGTAGGCCGGCGGGGGGCGCCGCCGCCGACAGCGAGCAACGTGCAGTGCGGTCAACGTGGCTGGGCGGGCACAACGACGTGATCCAGGCCAAAATCCGGGTGGCGACGAGCCTCGACCTGGTCGGCGATCCGATGGGCCGTAGCGACGTCCTCGTGCCCGTCGACCCCGATCGTCAACTCGGCGAATCGCTGATCCGCGGCTCGGCGGGAACGAATGTCGGATACCGATCGTACTCCGGAGATCCGCATGGCTGCCCGGCGGACGGCCTCGCGACCCACCACCGCTTCATCCACCAGGCTGGGAATCGACCGTCTGACGATTGCCACACCGATGCGAACGATCATGGCCGACACGACCAGAGCCAGGACCGGGTCGGCCCAGGGGTAGCCTGCCCGCGTCAGGACCAAGCCGCCGATTACCGCCACCGTGATGATGACGTCGGCTCGTGTGTGGGCGGCATCGGCCAGAAGGATTTCGCTCTGCAAACGGTGCCCCGCTCCCGTCTCGTACCACACGACCCACAGGTTGACGACCAAGGTGGCGCCCATGAGGGCCAAATCGGTGGTGGTCGGCGCCACTGGGGTTCCCCCCGTGATCAACCGGCTGATGGCCCCACGCATCAACTCCAGAATCGACGCCGAAAGGAATACCACCACAACCAGGGCGCCGAGAGTCTCGAACTTGCCATGTCCGTACGGATGGTCGTCGTCCGGGGCCTTGCCGGCCACCCGGATCACGGCCAAGGCGATGATGTTGTTGCCGGCATCGATGAACGAGTGAATCGTGTCGCCCAACACCGCCAACGAACCGGATCGCACGCTCACCACGGCCTTGGTGAGCAAAACCAGGATGTTGGCGACGAGGATTCCCGCCAACACGCGCCGAATGGTACGGGTGCGGGTCTCGGAGCCGGCCACGGGCACCATCAGTGCAAAGTGGGCAGGGGCGCTGATGGTGTCAACGGAAGTGCGCGGGGAACCCAAGACGGCGCGCCGACGGGTGGCAGCGCTGTTGCGGCATATATTTAAATGATTATCTTAATATCTAATGGATAGGACCTTCAAGGCGCTGTCCGACCCTACGCGACGCAAAATCCTCCAGCTCCTCCGGGAGGAGGATCTGACCGCGGGCGAGATTGCGCGACACTTTCCCACCAGTTGGGCGTCGGTGTCCCACCACCTGGGAGTGCTCAAGGAGGCGGGCTTGGTAATGGCCGAGCGTGAGGGGCAGTACATACGGTATTCGCTGAACGCCACGGTACTACAGGAGGTGCTCCAACATCTCCTGGACTTGGCCTCATGACGGGAAGGTCCGGCGGGGAATGCGCAAGATAGCCATCGGAGTAGGAGCCGTGCTGGTCGCCTGGGGGTTTTCGGTCTGGGCCTATCCCTCGCTCCCGGAACGGGTCGCGACCCATTGGGGCATGGCGGGGAGGGCAGATGGTTGGTCGTCCAAGGCTATCCTGGTGTTCGTCTTTCCGGCAGTCATGCTGGGCCTCGGCTTGTTGCTCACGGTTCTTCCCAAGATCGATCCACGGCAGAAGGAAGTGACGGCCCACGCGCCGACGTACATGCTGCTGATCAATGTCATCATGGTCTTCATGGCGGCCATCCAAATACTTCTCGTCGGCGTCAACCTCGGCTGGCCGATCGAGATGCCCTTGCTGATTCCTGTGGGCGTCGGTCTTCTGCTGATGGTCATCGGGAACCTGATGCCCCGAATGCGACCCAACTGGTTCATGGGCATTCGAACGCCGTGGACGCTCTCCAGCGAAGTCGTGTGGCGCAAGACGCACCGACTCGGTGGTTATTGCTTCATGGCCATGGGCGTACTGATGGTGGGGATCGGCTTCGTGGCCACCCCTCAGCGAATTCCCTATATGCTGGTGGTCATCATCGCCCTCGCCCTTGTTCCGGTGATCTATTCCTATTTTGCCTGGCGCAGGGAGCAGGAAGCCGCCACCTCATCCAACCGTCCCGCCGGAGAGTAAACCCGATGCGACCCTCTTTCCTGATGTTTGGACTTCTTGTCAGCCACGGCCTGTGTGAGGCTGCGCCGGTCCGGGCGCAGAATGCTACCGCACGCACCCCCCTCGAACGAGCAGCCATAGAGTTCGTCGGCGAGATGGAGCGACGGGATTTCACCGCCGCGGTTGCCCGTTTCGATTCCACCATGAGCGAGGTCATGCCGGCGGCCAAACTCGAGGAAACTTGGGATATGGTGGAAGCACAGGCCGGGTCGTTCCAAGGTTGGTCACGGACCACAACGGGGGAGGCTCAGGGATACGACTATGTCCTGGTGACCAGTACCTTTGAGAACGCCGTGCTCGACATTCAGGTCGTATTCGATAGTGACCTCCGTATCGCAGGCTTGTTTTTCAAGCCCCATGTGGACACCGACGCGTTGAAGGCGGCACCACTTCCGGCCGGCCTGGCAGAACAGGAGGTCTCAGTGGGTGATGGTGACTGGGTCCTCCCCGGGACGGTCACGCTGCCTGCCAACGGCGGACCCTTTCCGGCGGTTGTGCTGGTGCACGGATCCGGTCCCAATGATCGGGACGAGACCGTCGGTGCCAACAAGCCGTTCCGCGACCTGGCGTGGGGCCTGGCGGGGCAGGGCATTGCGGTGGTCCGGTACGGGAAGCGCACCAGAGAGTACCGCGAGCGGTTGATGGCCAACACGGTGGGCTTCACGGTCGACGAGGAAACCGTTGATGACGCGGTGGCCGCCGTAGAACGTCTCCGGCAGATGGATGGGATCGACCCCGATCGCATCGTGATCCTGGGCCACAGCCTCGGCGGGATGCTGGCTCCCCGCATCGGCGCCCGGGAGCCGGGAGTAGCTGGACTGGTCGTCATGGCTGGTGCCACGCGGCCGCTCCAGGATCTGATCGTCGACCAGGTACACTACCTCGCCGAGTTGGACAGCACGGTGTCAGGCTCGGAACGGGCCCGTCTCGAACAGATCGAGCAGGAGGCGGCTCGCCTCCTGGCGCTGACCGACGCCGATTCCCTCTCGACCGAGCACATTCTCGGAGCCAACCCGAGCTACTGGCTCGATCTGGCAAAGTACGATCCGGTGCCCGTGGCCATGGAGCTATCGGTGCCCATGTTGATCCTCCACGCCGGGCGCGATTACCAGGTTACCGAAGCGGATTTCATCCGTTGGCAGGAGGCGCTCGCCGGCGATCCCCGGGTGACGTTCAAGGTGTACCCCTCGCTCAACCACCTCTTCATCACGGGTGAGGGCCCTAGTCAGCCGTCGGAGTACAGCGTCCCGGGCCATGTGGCGCAAGAGGTCATCGACGACATCGCCGCATGGGTGGCGGCGCTCCCGCCCGCGCGCTGACCGATGGGCGAGGGGGGGGGAGCGCGCCTGGCTGGGGCCCTCCGGGTTCTGTTGGTTACGGACCACAGCTTGTTGCAGGGTCGTGAGTGGGTGAGCGTCTGTGCGGCCGCAGTCCGGGGAGGTGCCACCGCTGTCCAGGTCCGCCACCCGTCGGCCCCGGCCCGTGAACTCGCCGATCTGACCAGGAGGCTCATCGACGCCCTCCCGGTTCCTGTGTTCGTCAACGACAGACTCGACGTGGCGCTGGCGGTGGGGGCGGCCGGTGTACACCTCGGCGCTGACGACGTCCCGCTCGCGCTGGCACGCCGGACAGCTCCCGAGGGGTTCCTCATAGGAGCTTCGGTGGGCACCGGCGAGGAGATCGAAGGTGGGCTGGGTGCCGACTACTGGGGTGTGGGACCCCTTCACGAGACCACGACCAAAGACGCCGGCCCGCCACTCGGGCTCGAAGGATTCACCAGGATCGTGGCCCAGGCTAGAGGCACGCCGTGCGTGGCGATTGGGGGGGTGACGCCGGCCGATGTGACTGGTGTCATCGCCGCCGCTGGCGTCGGGGTCGCGGTGGTGTCGGGGATTCTCGGGACCGAAGATCCACAAGCCGCTGCGGCGTTGTATGCCCGCGCGCGGCCGACAGCTTGACGCTACGGTGTCGTTTCCCGCAACCGGCGGATGGTCGCCAGGTGCTCCCGGTATGTCCTGGTAAAGACATGCCGTCCTGTCGAATCGGCCACGAAATAGAGGTACGGGACATCCGCCGGGTGGAGCGCCGCTTCGATGCTGGCCGAGCCGGGAGATGAAACCGGTCCCGGCGGGAGGCCTTCGATAAGGTAAGTGTTGTACTCCGACGGGAACTCGTAGTCACGGAGAAACAGCCGGGGCTTTCGGTGGCCTGTGGCCAGCTGGATGGCGTACTGGACGGTGGGGTCTGCCTGGAGGCGCATGCCCAAGCGCAGCCTGTTGTGGTATACCCCCGCGATGATAGCTCGTTCGTCCCCAACGCGAGCTTCCCCTTCCACGATCGATGCCAGCGTCACCAGCTCGTCCCGTGACAGGCCCAGGGTGTCGAGTCGGGCCGTCCAGCCCGGCCGCCACTGCCGGGCGAACTCGGCGGCCATGGCCTCCACCAATCGACTGGCGGTGATGGACGCGGGCACGGTATAGGTCTCGGGGTAGAGGAACCCTTCCAGATTCACGGCCGTGGGCGATACCAGACGTATCAGTGCGCTGTCGCCGGCGGCGTCCAGCAACTGTTCGGCATCGATTCCCAGCTGGCCTTCGATCAGGGCGCCCACGTCAGTGAGAGTGAGCCCTTCGGGTATAGTCAACTGCTCCATTGCTTCCCGTCCATCCGCCAGCATGTCGAGAATGGCTGAGGCAGACGTCCCGGGTTGGATGTCGTATACGCCGGCTTTGAGGGCCCGGTCGAGCCCCCGGATGCGGGCTACCAGGGTAAACCAGCGGGGTCGGGCGATGAGTCGGCGGGCCGCGAGGGTATCACGCACGGTGGCGAAGCCGGCGCCGGGCGGGACGGTGATGCGTTCGACGGGCCGGTTGGCGTCAGGTCCACAGGCCATGACCACAAGGGCCACGACTGTGAGAGGCAGCCTCACGGTGCTTCCCGGTGGCTGTCGAGGTAGTGTTGCAGCAGAATGGCCGCGGCTAGGGCATCGACGTCCGCCTTGCGGCCCCTGGTGCTTCCGCCCTGCTCACGAATCGCTCTGAGGGCCCGGGCGGTGGTGAGCCGTTCATCCCACAACTCGATGGGCACGGGGACCTTCGGTTGAAGGCGTGCCGCCAACTGGCGCACGTGTGTGGTAGACGCGGTTTCGCCGCCGTCCAGGCCGTACGGTAGGCCCAACACCAGGCCCACCGGGTGATGCTCTTCGATGATGTCGAGGAGGGCGGCAACGGGGAACCGTTTGCCCCGGCGTTGGGTCATGGTAGTGAGCGGGCTGGCCAGGATCCGTTCCTCGTCGGTCAGAGCGAGGCCGGTACGGATTTCTCCCCAGTCTATCCCGAGCAGCCGGCCCGACGGGGGAAGCGCCACGCCTACTGGGCCATGGTGGCGAAGAACTCCTTGTTGTTCTTGGTGCGCTTCAGCCGCTCCAAGAGGAACTCGAGTGCTTCGACCGTGGGCATGTCGGCCAGGAAATTCCGCAGGAGGTAGACGCGGTTGAGTTCGTCCGGCTCGAGGAGCAGTTCCTCTTTCCGGGTGGACGTCTTCTGGATGTCGATGGCTGGGTATACCCGTCGGTCGGCGAGACGCCGATCGAGCACCAACTCCATGTTGCCGGTGCCCTTGAACTCCTCGAAGATCACCTCGTCCATCCGGCTGCCGGTGTCGATCAACGCTGTGGCGATGATGGTGAGGCTGCCGCCGTTTTCGATGTTCCGGGCGGCTCCAAAGAACCGCTTGGGTTTCTGCAACGCGTTGGCGTCCACACCGCCCGACAGGATCTTGCCGGAGTGGGGAATCACCACGTTGTGCGCCCGGGCCAGGCGGGTGATGGAGTCGAGGAGAATGACGACATCGCGGCCGTGCTCCACGAGGCGCCTGGAGCGCTCGATGACCATGTCCGCCACTTGGACGTGCCGGTCCGCGGGCTCGTCGAAGGTGGAGGAAATCACCTCGGCGTCGACGTTCTCCTGCATGTCGGTGACTTCTTCCGGGCGTTCGTCGATCAGCAGGACTATCAGGACGACATCCGGATTGTTTTCCTTGATGGCGTTGGCGAGCTTCTGCATCAGAATGGTCTTGCCGGCTTTCGGGGGCGCGACGATCAGACCACGCTGGCCCCGGCCGATGGGCGACAAGAGGTCCACGATGCGCATCGACAAGTCGCCATCTTTCGTTTCCAGGCCCAGCCGGGAATCCGGGTACCGCGGTCTGAGGTTTTCGAACGCGATGCGATGCTTGGTGTTCTCGGGTTCCTCGTAGTTGACGCTTTCGACTTTCAGGAGCGCCAGATAGCGCTCGCCTTCCTTGGGGGGCCGCACTTGCCCCATGACGGTGTCCCCCGTCCGCAAATCGAACCGCTTGATCTGGCTGGGTGAGACGTAGATGTCGTCGGGGCCGTACAGGTAGTTCCAGTCCTGACTGCGCAGAAAGCCATATCCCTCGGGGAGGATCTCCAACACTCCCTCACCGCGAATCACCGTATCGGAATCGAGGAGCGTCTGTTCGATACGAAAGATCAGGTCCTGTTTTCTGAGGCCCGAGTAGTTGGTGATGGTCAGCTCGTCGGCCAAGGTATGCAGCTCCTCGACGGACTTTCGTTTTAGTTCGGCGATATCCACGGATCAAACTCCACGAGACGGTGCCAGCCCTCGCCGGGCTGACCGCAGGTCAGGAAGGTGGTGATGGTTCAGCGTAGGAAGGTGTCGGACTGTATCTGCAAGTGCTCGCTGCCCTGGGACATCCGGGCGGCCTGGGTACGTTGTATTCGGGGAGCTGTCGGGTCTAGAGGTAGTCCAAGCTACCTCACGGCCTGAGCGGCGTCAAGGACCTCAATAGGGAATTGGGCGAGGGCGGGGGCGGGACCTGGTATGCCATCCCCCTGTCCGCTAGAGACTTACGAAGTGCGCCCGAGGTGGCGCAGCTATTGCGCAGGGCGCAAAACCTTCTATCTTGTCGAGAACCACATCGGGCGCGCGTTCTCCAGCCAACGGGCGCCGTGGAGGTAGGCGATGGTACCCCACGCCCTGCGGAAACCCCAGCGTAGCCCGTCCGACCCAATCGTTCACGACCTCAATCCCATCCGTATCGACGGCCACGACGTTCCGGTCCGCATGATCGTTCGCCGTGTCGAAGACGGGTCATGGCGCGGCCGCATGGCCTTCGTGGTCGGCGAGTCCGACCGCGAAGTACAAACCGCGGAGATCTTCTGTGGCGCGTCAGAAAAAGAACTGTGGGACTCGGTTGGCCATCTCCGCGAACATCACCTGCGCGACCTGTACCGCTCGTTGAGCCATGACTGAACTCAACACTGACCCGATGCAGCAGCTGCGGCACGATCTGTCCAATCCGTTGGCAGCCCTCCTCGCCGAGGCCCAACTGCTGTTGCTCAACGAGAACAAGGTCGATCCCGAAACGTTGCAGAGCATCCGCGAAATCGAAGCGCTGGCGGTTCGGATGCGCAACATCCTCCGCGAGGTCTAGCCGGTTCCCGCTCCCCGGGAGCGTTCCGCCCGAAGGTACCCGACGCCGTTGAGGAGATAGAGGAACAGCAACACTACGCTGGTCCCCGATACCGCTGCCCGGTAGCCGAAATCGTGGTCTCCCGCCGACAGGAACCCCTCAATCAACCCTGCCAGGAGCAACAGCAGCGTGGTGGCCGCGATCATGCGGACGGCACGATGCCCGCTGCGTACCAGGGCCTCGCTCCGGGTGAGGCGGCCAGGCACTAGGATCGACCAGCCCAGCATGAGCCCCGCGGCCCCAGCGACCCAAATGGCAAACAGTTCGAGTACCCCGTGGCCCACGATGAACTCCATCAGGTAGCCGAACAGCCCCATGTTGGCGAAGTGACCCCCGATCGTCCCCATGGCGACCCCATTGAAAGCCAGGAGGACGAGCGACCCCACTCCCAGAAAGATGCCGCCGGCGAAACAGGCCGCGGCCACCCGTACGTTGTTGCTGATGATGTACGTCGCCACATACGGGCGGCTGGATCCCTCCGCCCGGAAGTACTTGCGTCCCTCCTCCACCCGAGTGGCGCCGGCGTCCGCCCGCCGCAACATCTGGTCCGGCAGGACTTCCTCCGCCAGTGCAGGGCGTTCCCGCAACGCGGCGTACCCACCCAGGGCCGGGATGGCGAATGCCAGGAACGCGATCAGCACATAGGGCCAAGCCTCCACTACGGCCGCGGGACTCTCGCGCATCAGCACCTCCCACAGGCGGCGGGTCGTGTGGCGCTCATCGCGGTACAGCGCGTTGTGCCCCGCGCTCACCAGCCGCTCGAGTCGGTTGATGGTAGCCTGAGTCGCTCCGTAGGTCCGGGCGCGGGCGAGGTCGGCCGCGATCTCGCGGTAGCGGGCGGCAAAAGCCGGCAGCTCTTCCGGCGCCAGGCTGTTCAGCCCACGCTTGGCGACCGTGGACGCCAGCGCGTGGAACTCCGACCACCTCGATTCCTGCTGGGCGACGAACCGCTCGGCCATTGTCCCCCTGCCCCCGCCTCGTACCCCGGGGCCGTGTTCCCGCCGAGTCGTTTCCTGACGGAACAATTCCGCCAAGAAAGTGAAATCATCCGGATCCCTGATGGGATACCGGTCTGCCAGCCTGGCCGTCAGCTGCTGCGCCACCCGCTGCCGGACCCGGTCGTCCAGGGACGGTAGCCGCTCGTGGAAACGGCGGAGGAGGTGGTACTCGGCCTCCCCGAGTTCGGGCGCCTCGAGCGCCAACCGTTCGGCGCCTTCCGGAGAGGTAACGACTGCCTCGGAGCCCTCCTGGGGCCGGTCGCGGATGACCACCGTGCCCGCGGCCATGTCTCCCAGTCGCTGAGCCTTGGGATGCAGGGCCACCAGCGCGCCGCCGACCAGATAGACGGGCGGGGGGAGAATGTCCGCCAGGCGCAGCACATTACGAACGACCGCCGCACCCATGGTTATGGGGTGCCCCGTTTGACGCACCACCCGAATGCCGAGCAGGCGTTTCCCCGGTGTCTGCCCGTTGCGCAACCCTTCGAAAAGCACGAAATAGGCTCCGAAGGAAACAGACAGCACCAGGACCGTGACGGCGGCGGCCATCGGGCCGGCCTTGCCCAACAGGGCCAGGGCCGACGACGCCACCACGACGGCCAGGGCCCAGGTGCCGAGGATGGCCAGGTCGATCAGCGCCGCCATCGCTCTGGAGCCGAGTCCGGCAAGTTCGAGGTCGAGGGTTACATTCTCGGGAGTCTCGACCTCGAGCCGCCGGGTGAGCTGCGGGGGAGCCGGTGGCGTTGGAACGTGCATAGATTCGATTGTAGCCCGCCGGTCACCGGATACCAAGACGGACGTCCGACCCACTCCCAGGAGGCCATCGATGACCCTTGCAGAACTTCGCCCGCTGTCGACGGGAGAGATTCTCGATAACGCATTCGGGTTGTACCGTAGGCACTTCGCCCCGCTGGTGGTGATCGTCCTCGTCGTGAGTGCCGTACCCACGATTCTCGAGTTGTACGTGCAGTCGTCCGGCGGATTTTTCGTCCATCCGGTGCTCGGTATCATGACCGGCCTGCTCAACATCGTATTGAGCGCGATTGGTACGGCAGCAGCGGTGTTCATCGTGTCGGACAGCTATCTCGGGCGCCCCGTCGACCCGTGGAGCGCTCTGTCCCGGGCGGTGCCGTACATAGCGCGGGTTGTGGTGCTGTCGGTTCTCACCACACTGGTGGTGGGGTTGGGGTTCATGTTCTTCCTGGTTCCCGGCGTCATCTTTCTCTCGGCGCTGGTGGTATCCACCCAGGCGTTGGTGCTGGAGGAGAACCGAAGTCCCACCGAGGCCATGGGCCGTTCGTGGCAACTGACCAAGGGATTTCGCTGGAAGGTGCTTGCGCTCGTGGTGGTCACCGCGATTATCGTTTTCATCCCCTCCATCGCCGTCGGGAGCGTCGCGCCGTTCCTTGCGACCGGACCCACAGTGTTGACGGACCTGCCTATCGGATGGTCCCTCGCATTGGTGCTTGGTGCCGTGGTCCAGCTGCTCCTCTATCCATTGATGTACAGCGTGTTGACGGTGCTGTACTACGATCTGCGGGTACGTAAGGAAGGCTTCGACCTTGAGGTCCTGGCCCAGGCGCTGGAGACCCGCTGACCGCGATGACCCCTCAGGACGCTGTCCAGGACACGCTCCGCGCCGTCATCGATTCGGTGTTCGCCGACCCGGTTTACCACAGATCGGAAGAGCGTCGTGTAGGGAAAGAGTGTAGATCTCGGTGGTCGCCGTATCATTAAAAAAAAAAAAAATACAACTGAAAAGAGTGAGAAAATCGCGAGATACGAACAAACCTACCTAGCTGCCACGTAGTCTCA
>CAJVYZ010000046.1 GCA_913009915.1 uncultured Gemmatimonadota bacterium
TATGTATCTGTCTCTGTATTCGTTTTTTTTTTAATGATCCGGCGACCACCGAGATCTACACTCTTTCCCTACACGACGCTCTTCCGATCTAGCGTCGGTGCGACGTTCCTTTTCGAGGGAGACGTGTTCTTCGAAGCGGCCGCAATGCTTACGACGTTCAGCTTGCTCGGCCACTGGATGGAAATGGCGGCCCGCAACGCAACCGGCAACGCCATTGCCTCACTCCTCAAGCTGGTACCCGAAACGGCGCGGGTGATTCGCAGCGGCGAGGAGGTAGAAGTGTCCGTCGAGGAAGTCAGGGTCGATGACATCATTGCTGTTCGACCCGGTGAAAAAATACCAGTCGACGGAGAGGTCGTGGAAGGTCGGAGCTATGTAGATGAGTCCATGATAACGGGAGAACCGGTCCCCGTCTTGAAGACGGAAGGGGTCAAAGTGACTGGTGGTACGCTGAACACCACTGGGGCGTTTCGCTTCCGCACACAGCACGTCGGCTCTGATACGGCGCTCGCTCGCATCGTGCAGATGGTGCAGTCGGCGCAAAGCAGCAAGGCCCCGGCGCAACGACTCGCCGACCAGGCCGGCAAGTATCTCGTTTTCGTGGCGCTCGGCTCCGGCGCGCTGGCTCTAACCATCTGGCTGCTCTTGGGAGCGGAGCCGGTGTTCGCGCTGACGGTGGCGGTGGCTACTGTGGTCATTGCCTGCCCGGACGCGCTGGCACTGGCGACGCCCACGGCGATCACCGTTGGCATGGGAATTGGGGCCAAGAGCGGAATTCTGATCAAGAACGCCGCGTCGCTGGAGGCAGTGGCGACCCTGGACATCATTGTGATGGACAAGACCGGCACCCTAACCGAAGGCAAGCCGTCGGTAACCGACGTCATAGCGACGGCCAGTATTTCCGAAGACGACTTACTGGCAAAGGTGGCCGCTTTGGAGACCGATTCCGAGCATCCCCTAGCGCGGGCGATCGTGCAAACGGCCGGGGAGCGGGGCCTTGCCGTCAGCGACGCGGTACGCGATTTCGAGTCGGTCCCTGGGCACGGCGCGGTGGCATCCGTCGGCGGGACGCGTTTGGCAATCGGAAACGCCCGCATGATGGACCGTGAAGGTGCCGAGATCGGCGCCATTCAGACAGAAGTGAATCGGCTCTCCCTTCAAGGCAAGACGGTTACCTTCGTCGCGGCGGACGGTCGCCTGGCCGGGTTGATCACTCTGGCGGACAAACCCAAGGCCTCGGCGGCCGAAGCGGTCACACGGTTGCACGAATTGGGATTGCAGGTAGTGATGCTGACAGGAGACGCGCGGGAGACGGCCGAGGCCGTTGCGCGGGACCTGGGAATCGACACGGTAATTGCCGAGGTGCTCCCGGACGAAAAGGCCGACCATGTGAGATCGCTGCAAAGCGGCAAGCGGGTGGCCATGGTCGGCGACGGCGTGAACGATGCCCCGGCGCTCGCCACCGCCGACGTGGGTATCGCCATCGGTGCGGGCACCGACGTGGCCATCGATACAGCCGACGTGGTCCTCATGCGCAGCGATCCATTCGACATCGTGAAGGCCGTGGTCCTCTCCCGCAAGGTTCGGGGAAAGATCAAGCAGAACCTGTTCTGGGCCGCGATTTACAACGTTGTGGCTATTCCGATCGCCGGGGGTGTGCTCTACACCAGCCTGGGCATCCTGCTGCGACCGGAATGGGCGGCACTGGCCATGGCAGCCAGTACCATCACCGTCACCATCAATGCCTTAGTCCTGAAGTGGGTAGGTCTGCCTCGGGCAGGAAACCAGATGACGGAGATCAGCTCTGCGGTGAGCCCCGCGACCACTTGACGTCGCGCCGGAATAGTCGTATGTCATGGCGCCATCTCCGGTGCGGCCCGGTGTCCGCGGATGAAGGGAATCAGCCAACTGCGGTCATCCTCGGTAAGGAAGTACTGCACGAGCAGGCCCAGAGTAACCCCGAAGATGATATGGGCCACGAACGTTAGGATGAACAACTGCAGCCAGGCGAAATTGTAACCGAAGAGGCCAACTATCTTGGCCATCGGCGGGCCGGTCATCATCCCCAACTCGAGCACCAGAGCCCACAGAATCGCCCAGGCGACAGCCGTGGCGTAGCTACGCCGCTTGCCCCAGACGAAGGCGTAAAACAAGCCGACGTTGGCCCCGTTCAGATAATGGATGAAGAGGCCTACAGGATAGTGGTTAGTGGTCATATGAAAGTGGGCCACTCTCTTGGGCTACCCCAGCCAGACTCTGACCGCTCTGGGCTCCCGCCTGATCGCCCGGAGTTGTTGTCGCGAGCGGCCGCGGGGAACAGCCGGATGAACCGCGGCGACGCCACAGCCAGGAAAGATCCGGTCTGTGGAATGCGGGTCCATCAAGGCGATGCGGGCGCCACCCTTGAACACCAAGGGACGACATGGTATTTCTGCCTGGGTGGGAAGTGCCGGGGAACCTTCGTCAGCCACAGAAGTGGCGGCCAAAGCACGCGGTGGTGCTGGTCGACAGGGACTGCCCAGAAGAACCGTGTTAATGCCATGGTGTAGCCTGACGCGAGCGGGGGAGGACCCCGTGGCAGCCTCGAAGGATGTGGACGAGAAGTAGGCGAACGCTTTCCTGGACCGACCGAGATCGTGCATACGACAGACGACCATTCAACAGACGACGTAGCCAACAGCTTGAGCCTGGTGGGCGCTGTTTCGCTCGGCACTGGGGTCATGATTGGCGCTGGGATCTTCGCTCTCACCGGACAAGTCGCCGAACTTGCCGGGGACCTCTTCCCGATCGCATTTCTCGTCGCTGCGGTGATCGTCGGATTCAGCGCTTACTCGTACGTGAAGCTGTCCAACGCGTTCCCCTCCTCGGGCGGCGTCGCGATGTTTCTTCGCGAGGAGTACGGGCTCGGCACCGCTACCGGTGCACTCGCTTTATTCATGTACGTGTCGATGGTCATCAACCAAAGTCTCGTCGCCCGCACTTTCGGCGCTTACACGCTCAGAATCCTCAATCTCGACAACGCTGCTTTTTGGGTACCCACACTCGGCGTAACGCTCCTCGCCATCGCCTTTGCCATCAACGCCGCGGGTAACCGTCTCGTCGAGACTAGCGCGGCTGTCATGGCGATCGTGAAGATCGCGGGCCTGGCGGTGTTCGCCGTTGCCGGCCTCGCGCTCGTCGACCTCTCCAACCTAACCAGCGGATCGACAGGTGGCGATTTCGTCGCATCCACCGACGGCTTCGTAGCCGCCGTCGCACTGGCGATCCTTGCTTACAAGGGTTTCACCACCATCACCAACAGCGGCGGCGAGATCGTGGACCCTCACCGCAACACGGGACGGGCCATTGTGATCTCCATCGCGATCTGCACCGTCCTCTACGTCACGTTAGCCGTCGCCGTGGCCGGCAACCTCACTCTCAGTGAGATCATCGTCGCACGAGACTTCGCCCTCGCCGAAGCCGCCCGGCCCGCCTTCGGCGACGCAGGCCTCTGGTTCACCGTGATCATCGCCATTGTCGCCACGGCCTCCGGCGTCACTGCGAGCGTGTTCGCCGCTTCCCGCATGCTTGCGATGCTCACGCACATGAAGGAGGTTCCTCATCGCCACCTCGGACTGCCGGGCAGCCTCCGAACCCACACGATGATTTACACCATCGTTTTCGCGATGGTGCTCACGATTCTGTTCGACCTTAAACGAATCGCCGCGCTCGGCGCGGTCTTCTACCTCATCATGGACATCAGCGTGCACTGGGGAATTCTCCGCCACCTCAGATCCAGAATCGACGTGCGTCCCAGTATCGTGGCAACCGCCATCGTGCTCGACATCGTGGTGCTGAGCGTTTTCTTGTGGGTGAAGGCCTCTACTGACAGTCTGATCCTGTATGTAGCAGCCGTTGGCATCGTGGTCATCGTTGTCGGAGAACGACTGTTCATGCGGTCGCACGCCGATCGTTACGGCAACATGGACATGTGAATCGGCGTTGCGGCCGAGACATGAGCATAGCCTCGTTGCGCTGCTAAGGGAGACGTATCATGCATGTAGGAACGTGGGGCCTGGCCGTCATCGTCATCGTCATCGTCTCGTGGCTTCTGTACCGGTACCTGGCTCCCGACGACTGGAAAGAGTGGACACGTGTCGGGGTGGTTCAGGCGTTCATCATCGCGTTTTACGCAGAGATGTACGGCTTTCCTCTAACCATCTATTTTCTCGCTCGGTTTTTCGGTCTCGATTTCGCGTGGAACGAGGGTGGCAACCTATGGGTCCAGCTCTTCGGCTCACCAGTCGCCCATATCGTCGCCATGGTGCTCGGATATACCATCGTGTTTGCCGGCGCAACGTTGGTCGCCGAAGGCTGGCGCACCATCCATCGGGTGCGCCGGGAGGATCGGCTGGCGATCGAGGGCGTGTACACGAAAGTACGGCATCCTCAGTACACAGGCCTGTTCATGATCATCTTCGGTGAAGGCATCGTGCACTGGCCCACGATCGTCTCCGTCGCCGCGCTCCCCATCATCGTGGTGGCATATACCCTGCTTGCGCGGAAAGAGGAGCGGCAAATGCTGCAGAAGTTCGGCGACAAGTATCGCGAATACCAGCGTCGCGTACCGATGTTCATTCCCCGCTTCGATAGCGTGGCCAAACAGGAGGTCTGAGTGGACCCAGGAACCTTGACCTTGATCAGCGGCGTCGTACTGCTCCTCGTCTTCGCCCTCGTAGGGTGGCGTGTCCGGCGCCGCCAGACCGTTCGCGACAGAAAGAGCAGCGGTACGGACCACAAGGAGTCGCCGTGAAGCGGCGTGCTAACGGATACGGATGGGAAATCGTACGCCCTCTTGGACCAAGAGCTACGATAGGTCGGGCTGGGCCGAGGCAATGCACGGACGTGCGACGGAGGAACGACCCCGTTGGGATCTACTGGGCGCCATGGCGGGCACAGAGGGAGTCGTGCCGCATCGGTTGGCCGGCGGGGAGCAGGGATCTGACTGCGTGGCACTCTCTCCCGCGACGCTGGAGGCTCGATTGTTCCGCTTTCGGGTCCGCTGGGACAAGTCCAGCGGCTTTCGCGGAAACGTCCGCAGCGCCGGCTGGGTGTCATGATCCGGGCAGGGGACACTGGCGAGACCACGAGTGCAGCGAGCCCGCCCCCTGTTTGCCAGATCCCGCAGTCACCTCACCTTGGTCAGGCGTCCAGTACCACCAGGCCCGGGTGGTGGAACCTCGTAGCACATGTAGCGAAGCAGTCGCGCGTGAAGCCGCTGCGCGGGTATCTCTTTCAGCGGCACCGGCAACGGATCAAACTGCGCCGGAACGCACCCGTGATTCACCTCGACCAGATAGCGCATGACAGCATCGCGCAGGAGTTGTAATGCGGGAACGGCGACGCGGCTCGGCTCATCCGCGTCGGTGTCACGCTCGTTGCCCATGAGGGTAAGCACCTTGCCCAGTTGGACCAGAAGCGCCCGGTCCGGGTCTTTGGGTCGAAAGTAATACAGCACCGGATACTGCCCGTGCGCGTGAACCACACGGAGCAACGAGCGAGCCACCTCCTCGGCCCAACGGGTGAGGGTTTCATCGCCGCCGCTCGCACGCCGGAGGGCTTGCTCACCCAGTCCCCCGCGAAAAATACTGGAAATCTCAAGGGCCAACGTGTTCGCTCCGGCCAGCTCCCGGGAGACCGCGAGCACGTACGTAGTCGCCACCGCGAAGAGAGCGAAGCCACTCATCGCCTCGAGCACTGTGAGGAGGCGCAGCGCAGGCGTCGGCGCCACCACGTCGCCGAGGCCCAGCGTCGACGCCACGTAACCGCTGTAGTAGACCGCCTCGACCCATCCGATCACGACGTGGGGAGCGGACATGGCAAACGTCGAGACGAAGGGCGCGTAGACCAACGCGAAGCCGAGGACCAGCCAGGCACCCCACATGCCGACACTCAGCACGGCGATGACCGGTCCTGCTAAGGCGAGTAAGTTTGGACGAACCGCGCCGTCACGCCGGGTGCCGATGGCTCGAAACACTAGCCACACGAGATGGTTCTGCCGGCGATGCACCGGCCCCCCATGGCCCTCGGGGTGGAAGACGGTAAAAAGAACGTCTACGAACAGGACGGCGAGGAGGAGGGCGCCGAGCGGGGCGAGCACCAGGATCACCGCTACCCCATGCACTCGTGGATGGGTGATCCCCCCGCCCACGGCCGGCGCCTCCTCACCAGGGTAATCCCGATCGACACCGGCGAGAAGTTCCGAGCAGTGGGCCTGGAGCTGTTCCCATTCCGACGCGATCCATCGTCACGATGCCGTGAAGCCTCCGCAGCTGCTCCGCGGCGCTCGGAACCAATTCAGGAGCGGCTCCGCCGCAAGGCCCACCACCACCGCCTCGCCACCTGTGGGACAATAGCACTCAGGATCCCCGGTTGAATTCGGCCCGACATTCGTCGCTGCACAAGTAGACGGTGGTCCCCCATGTTCGGCCTTAGACGGCGGCGGCTTTCTCGTCGGCCCTCATTCCGCACACCGGATCTCTCATGGTACCGGGAAACTGCCGGACGCCGTCGGCGTCCGCTCCAGACACCCAGGAAATGATTCCCGTGAAAGTGGTTCGGTCCACCACCTCCCGTTGCATCAGGCTGCACCCGCTCGTGCGCCGCCCCAAGCAGATCTCGGACCTCGGCATCGATGGTCCGGGCGGTCTCCTCGCGATAATTATAGGGCGCGGCCGGAGAGATGTCGAGAAACAGCTCCTGCCGGGGACCCTGGAACGTCGCAATCACCGGTTGTTGTTCGATGGAGAGAATTGCATGCTGGAGAATCTGTTCGGGAAAGGATTGGAAAGGTAACGACCGGCGTGCCCGAAAGCTTCGTCATCGACCAGGACGGGATATTGGTCAAGCGGCAGATCGGTGCCTATGAATGGGATCGACCCGCCGCGACCGTCATCTTCCGGCACCTGCTTGGTGCCGACAGCCTAACGCCCTAACCGATTCTCCGGACGCGATCCGTAGAACCGCCACTATCCGAGACATGGCTCCTGAGACCGGAGCGGGAATCGCCACGGTCATCGGCAATACCCAAGCATTCCGGCTACCTGCTGGGAACCATGGGCTTTTTCCTGGCGGTGCTCATGGTGGGATTCGTCTATGCCTGGAAGCGGGGAGCGCTGGAATGGTCGTAGAACCGACTCCGGTACGGAGATGGTGAAAGTTCCCCCTACTTCGCGGCCTTCGCCGCCGACTTGACCATCTCACTCAGCGTCGGGTGCACGTGGATCGACTTGCCGATCCGGTCGATGGTGCCATGGTGGTACATAGCGGCCACCGCCTCGTGCAGCAGGTCATCGCCGGCGGCGGCAAGGATGTGAAAGCCGAGGATCTCCTGGTCGGCGCGATTGACGATCGCCTTCAGCATCCCGCGCGTGTCTCCGATGGCCATGGCCCGGGCGCCACCGGCAGGTACCTTCCCGACCGCGACGTCATAGCCACGATTGCGGGCCTCCTCTTCAGTAAGCCCGACCGAGGCAAGGGTGGGATCGCTGAACACGGCCCGGGGAACGACCCGATAGTCCACAGTTCTCCCCTGATCCTTCACCGCGTTGAGCGCCGCTATGGGGCCGTCGTAGGTAGCCACATGAGTGAACATCAGGCCGCCCTTCACGTCGCCGATGGCCCAGACATGCGGTTGACTGGTCCGAAGCTGGTCATCGACCGGAATGAAACCCTCGGCCTTCACCTCGATCCCGGCTTCGCCCAGGCCAAGGTTGTCGGTGTTGCCGACACGCCCCGTGGCGATCAGCAAAACCGCGGCGCTCGCCTCATGCTCCTCGCCGGCGACCGTAAACGTCGCCCGGTGCCGACCGGCCTCCGCTCGAACGGCAGCGACCGCCGCTCCGGTCCGAACGTCGATGCCCTCATCCCGCAAGTAAGTAGCGAGCAGGTCACTCAGTTCCGGGTCCTCTCCCGGCGCCAGCCTCGGGCTCTTGCCGAGCAGGGTAACGCGCGACCCGAAGCGGGCATACATCTGGGCGAACTCGATCCCGACGTAGCCGCCCCCGATCACGATCAGCGACTCCGGGACATGATCGAGTTCCAGGGCCGACCGGTTGGTCAGAAACTTCACCGTGTCGAGGCCGGCTATGGGCGCTACGGAACGACGAGCGCCGGTGGCGATGACGGCCTTGGCGAAACTCAGGCGCGCGTCGCCGGTGTCGACTTCGTGATCGCCGACGAACCGGGCAGCACCACGAAGGAAAGTGATCCGGTCGTCGCGCTTGTTCAGTGCACCATGGATCCCCTTTTGGATCTTCCGGACGATGGCATCCTTCCGGGCAACCGCCTTCTCCATGCGAAAACGGACCGGACCTTTGATCTCGACCCCGAATTCCGCCGCCCTCCGGGCAGCGAGGTGCATTACCTGGCCCGACCACAACATGGTCTTGGTCGGCACGCACCCTTCGTTGACTCAGGTGCCGCCGACTTCCGCCTGTTCGATGAGAGCCACCTTGGCACCCAGGTTGGCGGCCATGTGGGCCGCGGGGAGACCACCCTGGCCGGCGCCGATCACCAGCAAGTCGTAGTCGTGTGTCATGGCGCTGTCTCCGTTGCGGGCCGGTGCCCGCGGATGAAGGGAATCAGCCAGCTGCTGTCATCCTCAGAAAGGAAATACTGCACCAACAGGCCCAGGGTAACCCCGAAAATGACGTGGGCCACGAGCGTCAGGATGAACAACTGCGGCCAGGCAAAATTGTAGCCAAACAGGCCTACCATCCTGGCCATCGGCGGACCGGTCATCATCCCCAACTCGAGCACCAGGGCCCACATCGTTGCCCAGAATACTGCCGACCTCACGGAGGGCCGCTTACCCCAGACGAAGGCATAGAACAGGCCGAAGTTGGCGCCGTTCAGATAATGAATGAAGAGACCGACCGGATAGTAGGTAGAAAAATCCGGACTCCCCGTGGCCATCTTGCCGAACATCACGGGGCTGTCGCCCGGGAGCCACCCGTGGATCACACCGGCCTGTCTGACGGCATCGAGCGCCAGCGTGGCAACGGCGCCCATGCCGAGGCCGACGACCATCCGACGGAAAAGGTCCGGGTAGCGGCGGCGGCTGATCCATCCGATCACCACCAGGGTGAGCAATGCCGGCACCAACACGAAGGGGATGTAGCGGGCCGCGAACTCATGCGCCACCGCGAACGTGCGCGGTCCCATCTCCACACCCTGGACGTACTGCGCCCAGCCAAAGGACAGCGTCACCAGCTGGATGGGCACCGCCCGTCTGGTGCGCGCCGAATTTTTGTCCCTGCGCGAGCAGGATTATGTGATGGCCGCCCGCAGTCAGGCCATTCCGGAAATGCGCATCATCTTTCAACACATCGTGCCCAACGCCATCGCACCGGTGTTGGTGTCCGCCACCATCGGCGTGGCGACGGCGATTCTTACCGAGTCGGCGCTCAGTTTTCTCGGCTTCGGCGTGCAACCGCCGGACGCAACGTGGGGCAATATTCTGTCCGACGGCAAGGGTTACATCTTCGACGCGCCGTGGCTGACCTTCACGCCGGGATTCACCATCCTGTTCGTGGTGCTGGCGTTCAACCTGTGCGGCGAGGGATTGCGCGAAGCCTACAACCCCAAACTCCGCCAACAGCGGTGATCGGTTTTATCACTCCATGATTTATCTACAGAATCTCAAAAAGCAATTCGGCCCCAAGGTGCTGTTCGGCGATATCAGTTTTCACCTGAGGCCGAAAGAGCGCGTCGGCCTGGTCGGCGAAAACGGTATGGGCAAAACCACGCTCTTCCGCGTCATTGTGAATCAGGAAGAACTGGACGGAGGAAAGATCGTTCTGCGCAAGGGGGCGCGCACAATGCCCTGTATGAGGGGCAGCGCATCGGGGCGACGACGATCCAGCTCTTCACAAGCAATCAAAAGACGTGGAAGGGAAAAGTCATCACTGATGAAGAGGCGGCTTTGTGGAAAGAAGCGCTCGCTGAAACGGGCATCAAAAAAGTGATGAGTCACAACAGCTACCTCATCAACCTCGGCTCTCCAAAGAAAGAGATCATCACAAAAAGCCGCAAGGCTTTTATTGAAGAGCTTGAGCGGTGCCACAAACTAGATATTGCTTTTTTAAACTTCCACCCGGGCTCTGCCACGGGTTCGACCGAAGAGGAATGTCTCGACACCATCGTCAAGAGTATCCGCGAGATTGAAGGACTTTGCGCAAAAGGGGAAACCCGTCTTCTCTTAGAGTCAACCGCAGGTCAAGGGACAAATGTCGGGTACTGCTTTGAACACCTCG
>CAJVYZ010000047.1 GCA_913009915.1 uncultured Gemmatimonadota bacterium
GTAGTTTCTTTTTTTTTTCAAGCAGAAGACGGCATACGAGATATATCAGTGTGACTGGAGTTCAGACGTGTGCTCTTCCGATCTACTCCGCACTCCGCACCCCACCCTATTCCCCGAACTGCGACAAAAACCTCATATCCCCTTCATACAACATCCGGATGTCGGGAATCCCATACCGCAGCATGGTGATCCGGTGGGGACCCATGCCGAAGGCGAACCCGGTGTACCGCTCGGGGTCGACGTCGCAGCTCTTCAGCACGTTGGGATGGACCATGCCGCACCCCAGAATCTCCATCCAGCCCGACCCCTTGCACGCGCGGCACCCGGATCCGCCGCAGAGAAGGCAACCGATGTCCATCTCGGCGGAGGGCTCGGTAAACGGGAAGAACGACGGCCGGAACCGCACCTTCGTGTCGGGGGAAAAGAACTCGTGGGCAAAGTGGATCAGAGTCGCTTTCAGGTCGACGAAGGTGATGCCCTCATCGACCGCCAGCCCTTCTATTTGGGAAAAGGCCGGTGCGTGAGACGCATCGAAAGTGTCGTTGCGGTAGCAGGTACCGGGAATCACCACCCGGACAGGGGGCGGGGATGCCTGGAGAGTACGGATCTGGACCGGCGACGTGTGGGTTCGCAGCAGCATCCGCTCCCCCTCGGGGGGGTCGCCGCCGACGTCGAGGTAGAGCGTGTCGTGCATGTCCATGGCCGGGTGATCCGGCGGGAAGTTGAGCGCACCGAAGTTGAGCCACTCGGTTTCCGCCTCGGGCCCAACCGCCACCGCGAATCCCAGGCGATGGAAGATCCCCACGATCTCATCGATGACCCGGGTCACCGGGTGGATGCCGCCGGACCAGGTGGTACGGGCCGGCATGGTGAGGTCGACGTCGTCTTCCTGCGACCGGGCGTCCTGGGCCAACGTTGTGCGCCGCGCCTCGAAGGCGGATTCGAACTGCTGCCTCAGCTGATTGAGCTCCGCCCCGAAGGTGCGGCGTTCCTCGATGGGGAGTTGGGAGATCGACTTGAGCGCGGCCGTCAGCAACCCGGCCTTCCGGCCCAGGACATGGACGTGTTCCTGCTCGAGCGCGGCTTCGTCCATCGAGTCGATGCCGGCGAGTCGTGCCTGGAGTTGTTCCAACACATCGTGTCGGGTCGTGGGCATGAGGTGCTCGGTGGACTGGGGGTGATACGCTCGTGGGGCCCTCCGCTCGCGCGGTCGGCCCCACGGGGGGCGGCGCCAGTGCCGTCCGGGCCGAGCATCCGGAAGCGCGACTACTGAGCGCTCTTGGCGACCTCGGCGATCTTGGAGAACGCGTCGGCGTCGCGCACCGCCAGGTCGGCCAGCACCTTCCGATTGATGTCGACGCCGGCCTTGCGCAGCCCGTTCATGAGACGGTTGTAACTCAACCCCTCGATGCGAGCCGCCGCGTTGATGCGCGTGATCCACAGCCTGCGGAAGTTGCCCTTCTTCTTGCGGCGGTCGTGGTAGGCGTAGGCCAGGCCGCGTTCGACGTTTTCCTTGGCGGTCTTGTACAGCTTGCTGCGACCGCCGCGGGCGCCCTTGGCGGCCTGCATGATCTTCTTCTTGCGGGCGTGGTGGGCGACGCCGTTCTTGACGCGTGGCATGGTAGCCTCCCTTTACGCCTGAAGCAGACGGCTCACGCGGGGGAAATCTGCTGAGCTGACCAGGGTAGCCTTCTTCAGCCGATTCTTCCGCTTGCGCGTCTTCTTCGTGAGGATGTGCGAGTGGTTGGCGCGGAAGCGCTTGAGCTTCCCCGACCCGGTCTTGGTAAAGCGCTTTACCGCCGCGCGCTTGGTCTTTTGTTTAGGCATATGCTCTCCAAACTATTTGCTGCCGAGCGGCGCGATGACCATGGTCATGTTGCGCCCCTCCAGTTTCGGCATCATCTCGACTTTGCCAACATCCGCCAGCGTCTCCGACACCCGGTCGAGTACCCGGCGTCCGATGTCCACGTGGGCCAACTGCCGGCCCCGGTACATCATGGTGACCTTCACCTTGTTACCCTGACTCAAAAATTCCCTGGCATGCCGGATCTTGAAGTCAAAATCGTGATCGTCGATGCCCGGCCGGAATTTGACTTCCTTGAGCTGGATCACGTGTTGCTTCTTCTTGGCAGCCCGGGCGGCCTTGGCCTCCTCGAACTTGAACTTCCCGTAGTCCATGATCTTGACCACAGGGGGACGAGCCGTGGGGGCGACTTCTACCAGATCGAGACCCCGTTCGTCCGCGGCAGCGAGCGCCTCCTCGACGGGAAGGACTCCGAGCTGCTCACCCGTTTCAGTGATGACCCGGACGGGACTCATCCGAATCTGTCGGTTGACACGGGTCCGTTGTTCGCGTTGTACGGCCAGTGGTGTTCTCCAGGTCCAGGTCACACAAAAAAGGACACCCCATTATCCGGATGCCCTGATACCCCGCACTCGGCGCCGTGCGCCACGAGGCATGCGATTCAGGACCCGGGTGCACCGCCACCGATGGGCGGGCTGGGGGTGGGAGCCATGTACGACTCCACTTCACTACGGAGCGGGAAACTACCCGATAACCCTCAGCCTGTCAACCGGATAGGGTCCACCACCTCGAGCCCACGGCGCCCCTCGATCACCCGCCCCGCCGCCACCACCGGGTCGTGCTCGAACAGCAACAACCACTCGCCCGCCACCGCGTCGGCCAACAACGCCCGCTTGCTCTCCAGAGTCCGCAACGGCTCGAGGTCATACCCCATGATCCAGGGAGGCCGCACGTGAGCCGAAGTCGGCACCACATCCCCCAGAAAGCAGGCCGTCTCTCCCCCATCAGCCACCAGCACCGACTGATGGTGCGGCACATGCCCCGGCGTCGGCAGCAACCTGATCCCCGGCACCAGCTCCGTCTCCCCTTCCACCAACCGCCACCTCCCCGCCTCGGCCACGGGCTCAAAATTGGCCGCAAAATAACTAGCCCGAATCCGCTCATTATCCCACCGCGCAAACTCCAGCTCCCCCCTCTGCACCACATAGGTCGCATTGGGAAACGCCAATTCTACCCCCGCCCCCCCTGCCCCCGCTGCTCCCGCTGCCCTCGCGGCCCTCGCCGTATTCCCCCCCGCATGATCGAAGTGCAGATGCGTGTTCACCACCCAGCGCACATCCTCCGGCCGGTGGCCCGCCTCGGCCAGCGCGTCCTCGAGTTGGCTGGCACCCTCGGTGCCGGCGTTCTCCACGCCGTAGATGTCGAGGAACTTCTCGCTCTCCTTGTTGCCGATGCCGGTGTCGACCAGGACCAGGCCGTCGGGATGCTCCACCACCAGGCACCTGAGAGCCAGGGGAATCCGGTTGCGTTCGTCCGCCGCGATACGTTTCTGCCACAGCGGTTTGGGCACCACACCGAACATGGCTCCGCCGTCCAATCGCTGGGTGCCACCCTCGATGAGGTGGCAGGGGAGCGACCCGACCTTGAAGCTGGTACACAGAGTCATGGCGCTACGACCTCCGTCCGCCGGTGCGCCGCCGTTTCTTGGAGCGTACCGTGGTGGCCAGGAGTTGTTCCAGGTCCCGCAAGGTCCTGACGCCTCGCTCGCGCGCTCTGGGCAGCAGGCGATGCAACAGTCGCGCGGTCACCACTGCGTCGCCGGCGGCGCGGTGCCGCGCCGGGTTTTCCAGTCCGAAGTGGTGAGCCATGCTGCCCAGGGCATACGAATCGATATCGGCGACCAACCGCCGGCTGAGACGCACGGTACACACCTGTGGCCCCGTCAACTCGAACCCGCGGGTGCGCCGGAGTTCGCCGGCCACCAGCCCCCAATCGAACCGGGCGTTGTGGGCCACGAACACCCGCCCGGCGAGGACCCGCAGCACCTCGTCGGATACCTCGGCGAACGTCGGGGCGTCCTTGACCATGTCGTTGGTGATGTTGGTGAGCGCGGCGGCTATCGGGGCGATGGGCCGCTCCGGATTCACCAGCGTGTCGAACACCGTCTCGATCCTCTCGCCCTGCACGATCACCACGGCGATTTCGGTAATCCGGTCGTGGTGACGCGGGCCCGCCCCGGTAGTCTCGACATCGACCACCGCAAAGGCACACTCCTCTATCAACGGCGATGACACCCCGGCGGGGACCATGGCCCAGCTGCTGTCCGGCAGCTGATACACCCGCGCGTCGGCGCCGAGGAGGGCGACAGCCAGTCGCGCGGCCACCGCGTCGGGTGCGTTCCGCATGCCGAACACGTCGCGCGCCAGGTCGGGCGCACTCCGGGGACCGCCGGTCAGGTAGGTCATGGCGCGCTCGAGCAAGGTCGAGCGCGGATACGCCGAAACTCCCGTCACAGCGGATCGCGGTTGAGCGGCAGGGTCATGCACCGCGGCCCACCACCCCCGCGCACCAGTTCGGCGCCTTCCACCATGATCACGGCACGTTCGTCGACCTCGAGCGGGGCGTCGCCGGCCAGGAAGTCGTCCGAACTGACGAGCCGGAACCCCGTCTTGGCGAACTCCGCGTGGGTCGCGTCGTTCCGGCGATAGCTGATGACGGTGCCGGGACGCACTGCCAGAAGATTGCAGGCGGAGCTCCACTGTTCCCGTTCCTGGTGGGCCCGGTCGTCACCACCGGCAAAGATCGGCTCCATCGGCATTGCCACCTCGCGGAGGGCTTCGAAAAAGCCCGGCATTTCCCGCACGCCGGCCTGACCCTTCCGTCGATGAAGCACCGCGCGCCGCTGCGGTCCCAGGAAGTAGGGCGGAAAGACGGCGCACAGCTCGCTGTCGACTTGGGAGAAGATCATGTCGAGGTGGATGGCCGTCGGCGTCCGGGGCATGACCAGTACCAGGATGTCCGTGGCGATGCCCGCTTCGAACACCAGATCGCACAAGGCGTCGATGCCGGCGGGCGAGGTTCGCTCGCTGAAGCCGACGAGGAGCAGGTCGTCGCGCAGTCGGTGGACGTCGCCGCCCTCGACCGTGAAATTGTGGCGCCGCTCCTCCGACCCATCGTACAGCAGCCCCTTGTTGGACAACTTGGGATGGAAACGGAACAAGGTCTTGACCAGCAACTCTTCCGTCCAGCGTACCTCGAACCGCATGGAACTCACTACCGCCTCGTCGCCCAACACCATGCCGATGTCTCGGGGAAAGAACAGGTTGGGCAGCGGCGGAAAGGCGAAGCCCACTTCGTTCAGCGCCTGCGCGATCGGGCCACCGTCCTGCTTGGTACCCTCGATGAGCATGGCCACCAGATCGGAGGCCGACTGATCGGGCAGGCTGCCCGACAACGCCCCGGTCGGCACCAGATCCTGAATCTGCCCCACCAGGAACGCCTTGGCCTCGGGCTGCTCCAGCACTTCCTCCAACAGGGTGCGCATTTCCAGCACTTCGGCAAACCGTTCCAGCACCGTCTTGAACCGCCGGTGCTCGCGTTGAGCGATTTCGAGGTCGATGATGTCGTCGTACAGGTAGGAGCGGCGATTACCAGGGGTGACGGCCTGGAGTTCGGGGCCCGGAGGATGGACCAGAACCGACCGCAGGGTGCCGATTTCAGAATTGATGCATACGGCTGTCATGGCGCGAAAGGTAATCTTCCGCCGCCACGAGGGGCAGCGCCGCTTCCCGGACTCAGCGGTTGGTCAGGGCGTAAGACAAAACCTCGAGCTCGAGAGCCAGGTTGACCGTCTTGACCACGACGACGTCGGGCACGTCCAACTGCACCGGGGCAAAATTGAGGATCGCCTTCACCCCAATGGCCACCAGCCGGTCCGCCACGTCCTGGGCGGCGTCCGCTGGAGTGGTAATGACCGCGATTTCCACCGGCTCGGCCGCGAGGGCCGCTTCCAGGTCGCTGATGTCGCGGACCGGGTGGCCGTTCCACGACTGACCGATTTTCTCCGGGTCCCGGTCGAAGATGGCCACGATGTCGAAGCCGCGCTCGGCGAACCCACGGTGCTGCACCAACGCGCTGCCGATCTTGCCGGCGCCGATCAGCGCTAGAGGATACCGCTGTCCCAGTCCGATGATGGTCCGCAGCCGCCCCGCCAATTCGGGCACCGAGTAGCCCAGGCCGCGCTTGCCGAACGAGCCGAAAAACGACAGATCTTTGCGGACCTGGGCCGAAGTGGTCCCGCCGCGGCCGGCGAGGGCCTCGGAACTGACGGTCTCGATGCCCTGCTCCTCGAACTCCTCGAGAAACCGCAGGTACAGAGAGAGACGGCGGATGGTGGACTCGGCGACCTTCGGCATTCGGACTCTTGTGAAATGTTTCACAAACCTAGTCCGCCGACCACCCCAGGTCAACGAGTTCCCGGGTCAGCGCCACGAACGCCGCCGGCGCCACCGTCTCCGGTCGGGCCGTCGGATCCAGTCCCACGGCGTGCAAGACGGCCCCCGCATTGTCCGCAGACCACCCCGTCAGCTGCCTGATGCCACGCAACAGTTGCTTGCGCCGCAAACCGAACAGGCCGGTCACCACCGCTCGAAATACCAGGAGCGCCGCATCATCGATCAGCGGTACCTCCAGCGGCGTGAGCCTGAGCACCACCGAATCGACCTTCGGCGGTGGCTGGAACGCTCCGGCCGGCACCCGGAACACGACCTCAGCCCGGGCCACCGCCTGAATACCGACACTCAGGGCGCCGTAGATCTTGCTCCCCGGTGGGGCCACGATCCGCTCGCCGACCTCACGCTGCACCAGGAACACGCAGCGCCTGGGCCGGGGTGGCGTCAACGCCTTGTCCAGCAGTGGTGAGGTGATGTTGTAGGGGATGTTCCCGATCACCAGGAAATCGGAGTGTCCCACGACCTCATGCCAATCGAGCGCCAGCGCGTCGCCCGCGACCAGGTCGACACCGGGGAAGCTCTGCCGCAAGTGGGACACGAGATCGCCGTCGCGTTCGATGGCGACCACCGTGCCGGCACGTCCGGCCAGAATCGCGGTTAGCGCGCCACGTCCCGGTCCGATCTCCAGTACGGTGTCGCTGGGCCTGGGATCGAGGGCGTCGACGATCCGGTTGAGGATGGACGGGTCAGTGAGAAAGTGTTGGCCCAGCCGGCGCTTGGGTCTCACAGACGCAGCACCAACAGTGTGCGGTCGTCGCGGTAGCGCGCCCCGAAGCGCTCGAGGTCGTCGAATACGGCTTGGACGATCGCCTCGGGCCTTTCGGTCCGCACCTGAGCCATGACGTCCAGCAGGCGCCGCTCGCTATAGGCTTCACCGTCGGCATTGCGTGCTTCGACCAGTCCGTCGGTCCACAGGCACAGTAGATCGTTGGCCGCATCCCACTCGACGTGGGAGCAACCGATGCCGCCGGGTTCGGCCAGGCCGAGTGGCGGAGCGGTGGTAGCCAGCCGGATGGGGGCACCTTCGCGGGGAATCTTGAAGGCGTGTTGGTGGCCGGCGCTGGCATAGGTGATCTCTCCCGCGGCCCGACTGATAATGCCGTAAAAGACGGTGAAATACATCTCCGTCGAGTCGAGCTTGCCCGACAGGCTGCGGTGCAACGCGTCGAGGATGTCGTCGGGTGAGCCATCGGTCCCGGTGTGGATGGCCGCCGCGGACAGCACCAGCGCCATTACCAGCGCGGCGGAGAACCCGTGCGACGACACATCGCCCAGCATCACGCCCACCTGGTCACCCCGCAGTTGGCCGAAGGTGTAGAAATCGCCGCCCACCTGCTCGGCCGGGTAGCAGCGGACCGCCAGATCCGCTCGGTCGCCCAGTACCGCAGGGGTGGGCATCAGTTTGAGCTGGAGATCGTGCGCCAGGGACAGTTCCTGTTGTACCCGTTGCTGGCGGATGTCACGCAGGGTGAGGCGGTCGTTTTCGATGGCGGCCCCGACCTGATTGGCAACGGCGGCCACCAGTTTCTGGTCGCTCGCCGAGAATTCATCGTTCCCCAGCCGGTCGGTGAAGCTCATGACCCCGACGCAGCGCGACCGGGCCCCGGGAGCGGCATAGGACACCGGGACACAAAGAAACGCGCGTCCGCGATAGCTGCGCTCGTCCTCGTGAACCAGCAGGTCGGCGTCCTCCGCCTTGACCGCCACAGCTCGTTCATCGCGGAACACGCGGGCGGCGATCGATTCCGCGTCGTCGATCGTGACCGGGGTCAGTTGTTCCGGCCGGACACCCCAGGTCGCCGCGATGTCGAGGCGGCCCGACGCCTCGTCGTGGACCAGGATGGATGCTCGCCGGGCACTCACCATGGTGCTTACTTCGCGGAGAATGTTCTTGGCGGTTTCCTTGAAATGGATCTTCTGACCCAGGAGTTCGCTGATGGTGTAGAGGAGGTCGATCTCCTGGTACCGGTCGGCCAGTTCCTCGGTGATCCGCCCCAGGTCGAGTTGTAACGCCAGGAGGGCGCCGACGACCGCCGCCACCTGCGGAGCCAACGTCTCCACCGGACGGTCGCGGTCGGGTTCGATCTCCAGCCAGAACCCCGTGGCCCCCGGCACGGCCTGGAGCCAGATCCAGCCGTGTTCCAGCACGGGAATGCGGCCACCTTCTCGCGGCACCGGCGGCCGCCAGCCGGGATCATCGCCAAAGGCAAGGCGTAATCCGCGACCGTCGAAGCGCCACAGGCGCAGCCGTGCCTGGGCCAGCTTTGCCAAGGCACTGAGGGTCGTGTCGTGCTGCGCTAGTGACGGTGCAGCGTCATGCAGATCGAATTTCCCCGGTCGTTGAAGCGAACCTGATCCATCAGGCTGCGGATGAGAAACAACCCGCGGCCACAGGGGTTCTCGATATCGTCGGGAAGGACGGGCTCGGGGATCGTGCTGGCATTGAACCCGCTACCCTGATCGGTAACATGGAGGTGCACCATTTCGACCAAACACTCCACCCGTATGTGCACCATTTTGGTGGGGTCTTCACCGTTGCCGCACACGATGGCATTGGCCAACGCCTCGGATAGGGCCACCCGCAGCCGGAACCGGAACCTGCTGGAGGATTGGTAGCCGGCCAGGCAGTGACGGGCGATCAGCTCTACGGCCTCTTCGATCCAGACGACCTCGCTGGGGAGCCGGAGCGAGATCTCGGCGGCGAGCCCCTCCTCTGAGGGTGCGGCGACTTCCGACCGGCGAACGGTGAGCCTGAGTGGTGCCGTCATGGAGCCCGGATCAGAAATTGGCCAGCGCTTCTGTGCGCGATTCGGCAATGGCGAACAAGGTGTCGAGCTTGGTCAGTTCGAACAGGGCGCGCAGATCCTCGTTGAGTTCCGCCAGACGCAACTCCCCACCGTGCTCCCGAATCTTCTTGGAGATGGACACCAGGGCACCCAGTCCCGAAGAATCGATGTATGCCGTCCCCGCAAAATCAATGAGGAACTTCCGGTCGCCCTCTTCCAGTGCATCCTGCACCAGATTCTTGAGTTCCTGGCGGTTGCCGACGATCAACTGTCCGTCGACGGCTACGACCGTCACGCCTCCCTCGTCCTTCGTGGAGCTGAACCCCATCGCATTCCTCCCTAGGTTGCGGTCGGCATCGCCTGCAGCGCGACGACGCAGGCCACCTGCACAATATCGTCAGGTGTCGCGCCACGCGACAAGTCCGACATCGGCCGGGCGAGCCCCTGAAGCACCGGACCGAGAGCCACCCCACCCGCCAAGCGCTGCACCAACTTATAGGCGATGTTCCCGGCGTCCAAGTTGGGAAACACCAACACGTTCGCCCGCCCGAACACGGGAGACCCCGGCGCCTTGCGCCGGGCCACCTCCGGGTCCAGGGCCGCATCCCCCTGTAACTCGCCGTCCGCGGCTATGCCGGGTGCCAGCGCCTCGAAAGCCGCCAACGCCTGGCGCACCTTAGCCACCAGTGGCCCCTCGGCGCTCCCCTTGGTACTGAAAGACAGAAACGCCACCTGCGGCACGTCACCCACGATCAACAGCCGGTCGCGGGCGGCGGCCAAGGCTATCTGGGCCAGCTGGTCCGCTGTCGGCTCGGGCACGACCCCGCAGTCGGCAAAGGTCAGCACCCGGTCGTCGGGCATGACCATGTAGAACGACGAACTGATGAGGTCTACCCCCGGCGCCGTACCGATGCCCCACAAGGCGGCACGTATCACCTCGCCGGTCGGGTGGGTGGCACCGGCAAGGCACCCATCCGCTTCGCCCAGCGCCACCAGGCTGGCCGCGAACAGCAGGGGATCGGACGCCAAGTCGAGGGCGTGGACGGCGTCGTGGACCGCGGCGGGTTTCCGGCTGCGCAGGTGTTCGAGATCGGAAGAGCGTCGTGTAGGGAAAGAGTGTAGATCTCGGTGGTCGCCGTATCATTCAAAAAACAACAAACATATCGTCGTCTCCTCATCACGTTGTACCGC